>NZ_JAIUHP010000009.1:0-236973 GCF_020165175.1 Mesorhizobium sp. CA16 | reverse complement strand
CGCCCGACCCGCCCCATGGCGGGTTGCTCGGCGAGATTGTCCGCACAGGAAACGATACCGGCAACCACTCGTGCCGCGGCCGTTGGATTGTCCTTTTCGATGAAAGCGCCAACCTGGTCGAGACGACGCACGGCGCGCTGGGTCCAGCGGGTCAGCTTCATCGTTCGGGCTTGACGTATTTCGCTATGACGCCGGCCAAGTCCTTCTCGCGTGCGAATTCTCCTCGATCGGCTTCGTCAAGGCCGGCCTCGATCTCGGCAAGCTGCCATTCTTCCCTGGCGACATAGTCTTCGATCGCTTGAGCGGCGACGTAGGAACGAGAGCGATCCACCTTTTCCGCCAGTTGGTCCAGCTTGGCCACAGTCTCATCCGGAAGCCGCACGGTGAAGGCGCTCATCATCCTGTCTCCATTCTGGTTCATTGTGAATGTGGTAGAACCAAAGTGGTTCGTCAACTCCGCATGCCGTGAGGCGGAGCGGCGACGCAGCGACCTGAAGAAACTCGGCATCGATCCGGCCGCTTTCGACCGAATCGGCCGCTTCTAGAGCGGCTGATTACGACACCTTGGTGCCGTCTATTTCCGGATGAAGGCCAGATAGGCCGGCCGCCGTCCTTCGCGGATGGCCTTGGCCTCGTAGCGGGTGCCTGGCCAGCCGTCATAGGGCTGGTGCCAGCCGGAAGCGTCCTCGGCCTGCCATGCGAAGGCGCCGTGTTCGCGGCAGGCAAGCAGCGTCCAGTTCACATAGCTGTCGATATCGGATGCGAAGCGGAACCTGCCGCCGGCTTTCAGCACCCGGGCAAAGCGGTCGAGATTGGCGGCGCCGACAAAACGCCGCTTCCAGTGCTTCTTCTTCGGCCACGGATCGGGATAAAGCAAGTCGATGCCGTCGAGCGAGGCTTCCGGCAGCCAGTCGAGCAGCCGCGTGGCGTCGTCGTCATAGACCCTGAGATTGGCAAGCGGCGCCTTGCCGAGCGCCGTCATCATCTTGGCCATGCCGTTGACGAAAGGCTCGACGCCGATGAAACCGGTTCCCGGCGCTTCCGTCGCGCGATGCAGGAGATGCTCGCCGCCACCGAAACCGATTTCCAGCTGCAGCGTCGAGACCGGTGCCTTGAACAAGGTCCTGAGATCGGCCGGCGCTTCCGCCGTCAGGTCGACCCGGTATTGGCGCAGGCCGCTTTCGAGGGCGATCGCCTGCTGCGGGCGGATAGTCTTGCCGTGCCGGCGACCGAAGAATCCTTCGGTCGCCCGGCTCGGCCTATCCTTTGCGTCCGCTGGCGTCAGGCGGCGACGGCGTCCTTGAGCGCCTTGGCAAGATCGGTCTTTTCCCAGGAGAAGGAGCCGTCGCGACCGGCCTTGCGACCGAAATGGCCGTAGGACGAGGTTTTTGCATAGATCGGCTTGTTGAGGTCGAGATGACGGCGAATGCCCGACGGCGACAGGTCCATCACCTTGCGCAGCGCATCCTCGAGCTTCGCTTCGTCCACCTTGCCGGTGCCGTGCAGGTCGACATAGACCGACAGCGGCTGGGCGACGCCGATGGCGTAGGAGAGCTGGATGGTGCAGCGGTCGGCAAGCTTGGCCGCCACCACGTTCTTGGCAAGATAGCGCGCCGCATAGGCGGCCGAACGGTCGACCTTGGTGGTGTCCTTGCCCGAGAAGGCGCCGCCGCCGTGGGGGGCTGCGCCACCATAGGTGTCGACGATGATCTTGCGGCCGGTGAGGCCGGCATCGCCGTCAGGCCCGCCGATGACGAATTTGCCGGTCGGGTTGATGTACCAGTTGCAGTCCTCGGCGATCTTCAAGTCGCCAAGCGCCTCGCGGATATAGGGCTCGACCACCTTGCGGACCTTCTTGGAGTCCCAGTTCGCATCGAGATGCTGGGTGGAGAGCACGATCTGCGTGACTTCCGCCGCCTTGCCGTCGGCATAGCGCACGGTGACCTGGCTCTTGGCGTCCGGACCGAGCTTGCCGGCCTCGCCATTGCCTTCATGACGTGCCGCTGCCAGCAGTTCGAGAATCTTGTGGCTGTAATAGATCGGTGCCGGCATCAGGTCGGGCGTCTCGCGGCAGGCGTAGCCGAACATGATGCCCTGGTCGCCGGCCCCTTCCTCGCCCTGGCGGTCGGCGGCATTGTCGACGCCCTGGCCGATGTCGGGCGACTGGCCATGCAGCAGCACGTCGATCTTGGCGGTCTTCCAGTGGAAGCCGGACTGCTCGTAGCCGATCTCGCGGATCGCCTTGCGGGCAACCGACTTGAACTTGGCCGGGTTGACCACAGGGTGGCCGGACGCGTCCTTGAGGACGTTGCCCGCCTTGTCCTTCTTCAAAAGCGTGTCCGGGACGCGGACCTCGCCGGCGATGACGACGCGGTTGGTGGTGGCCAGCGTCTCGCAGGCAACGCGCACCTTCCACGGATCCATGCCCGTCTTCTTGGCTTCGCGATAGACCAGATCGACGATCTCGTCGGAGATACGGTCACAGACTTTGTCGGGATGACCCTCGGAGACGGATTCCGAGGTGAAGAGATAGTTCTGCCGCGTCACGGGTGTCCCCTCTTGAAAAGATCGGCAAGCTGCCGATTTTGGCGCGCCACGTGTTAGCGGTGCCGGGCGCCGCTCGTCAAGCGGCGCGACGGATCTGGCATGAATGTAGGCAAGGTCGGCTATGCCACCAGCGGCATGAAACCGCCGGCGGCATCAGGCAAATCAATCGGCGTCCTCGGCGGAAAGCGCCTTCACCAGATCGATGATCCTGCGGCGCACCTTGACGTCGCCGATCTTGACGAAGGCCCGGTTGAGCTGGAGACCCTCGGGACTGCCGCAGAATTCGATGGCGAACGCCATCGAGGAGTCTTCGGCAAATCCCCTGGTGCCGCCGGCGGGCTCCTCGCCCGGGGCATCCTCGAAGAAGAAGGCGACAGGAACGCTCAGGATGGAGGCGATCGCCTGCAGGCGGCTGGCGCCAACCCTGTTTGTGCCCTTCTCGTACTTCTGGATCTGCTGAAAGGTGATGCCGAGATTTTCACCCAGCTTTTCCTGGCTCATTCCAAGCATATTGCGACGCAGCCGGATGCGGCTCCCGACATGGATGTCGATCGGATTCGGCTTCTTCTTGTTCTCTTCTGTCATTTTTTCCTCGCCGAATTTTTCCGGCTTTTTCTATTTGTTCCGCCCATATGAAGCCGGAGCCACCTGCCCCAACAGAACCCTCCAACCGACTTCGAGAAAATTTTAGGCGTTACAGTATGAGTTTCTAATGTGTCGACTGTCAATTCACCCGTAGCCGCTGCCTTACATTCAGTGTGAAGGCAATCAGCGCAAACAGCAACATGATCAGCAATCCGTTAATGCGTCGCTGTTCGGCGGGCAGGAGGGAGCGCCCAGAAACGGGCACATGCGCGTCGATAGCGCCGCGCGCGTCGACGGCAAGCGCATCGACAATGCGCCCGCGCGAATCGACGACGGCCGATATGCCATTGTTAGCCGCGCGCAACAGAGGCATTCCATTCTCCGCTGCGCGAATCTGCGCCTGCCTGAAGTGTTGATACGGGCCTGGCGTGTCGCCGAACCATGCGTCGTTGGTGACGTTTACAATCAAGTCGGCGGATGCAGCGTCAGCAGCGACGAGATCGGGAAAAATCACCTCGTAGCAGATGAACGGAGCGGCACGCAGGCCGCCCGGAACGCCGATCGGATGGCGTTCGTTGCCGGCGGCGAAATTCATCGGCCCGGCAACGAGTTGGCCTATGCCCAAGCGTTCGAACAAGTCGGCGAAGGGCAGATATTCGCCGAACGGCACCAGATGCACCTTGTCGACGGCATCGACGATCTCGCCCTTGTCGTTGATCGCTACGACGGAATTGTAGTAGCGGCTGCCGGCATTGGCCGATCCGCCTTCTTCGCGCACGACACCGGCAATCAACATCTGACCGTCGGCCAGCATGTCGCCCAGCGCCGTCAGCGCGTCCGGACGCTCGGTGAAAAGGAACGGCACCGATGTCTCCGGCCACAGGATAAGCTGCGGCTTGGCATGGCCCTGTTCCGGCGCTTTCCCCGATATCCCCAGCAAAGTCGCGAAGATGCGGTCGCGCACCGAGGCATCCCACTTCTCGCTGAGATCGACCGCCGGCTGGACGATGCGAACGTCGATCGCGCGGCTCGATTCGACCGGTGCCGCAAGCCTGACATAGCCGAAGCCGACATGGGCGGCGACGAGGATCACGAACAAGGCGAGGCCGAGCTTGAGATGGTGGCGCGCGGCGAGGAGCGCAGGAAGCGAAAAGACAAAGACCGCAAGCGCATTCATGCCGATCATGCCGGTCACCGATACGCTCTGCATCAGGAGCGGCACCGGCATTGCGGCATAGCCGACGGCATTCCACGGGAAGCCGGTGAAGAGGAAATCGCGCAGCCATTCCGCGAGCCCGAAGCCGAAGGCTAACGCCGCGATACGACCGATATCGCTGCTCCAGAACAGCCGCGCTACAACGGTGGCAAAGCCATAGAAGAAAGCGAGCGCGAACGGGATGCCGACAACGGCGAAGGGCAAGGCCCACGCGAAGCTGTCGGCCTCGACCAGCAATGCCTGGCCGATCCACCAAAGACCGGCCAGGAAATAGCCGAAGCCGAACCACCAGCCAGCGGCGAAGGCCGGCCTCAGGCGCCTCAACCAGCCATCTGACGCCTCGCCGGTGGCGCCGTCGAGCAGCCAGACAAGGACCGGGAACGAAACGAAGCAGACGGCGAAGAAATCATAAGGCGCCTGGGCAAGCACCGCCAGCGCTCCGGCGGCAAACGCAACCAGAGCCCGCCGCCACCCCCACAGCAGAATTATCCGGCCGGCAAAGCGCTGCATCAAGCGTCCCAAGTCGCGCGAATCAGGGAGCTAGAGGTTTAACAGGCTGCACCGCCCGATCCAAACCCAGATAAGCGCAGCCTGATGCGCCGTCGCGCTATATCGGTATCCCGCCATAGCTCTTTGCCTTAGCCGCATTTCTGCAACGCCAAGCGATTCCGGTTGGGTGCAAAATGCTCAGTTGTGCCAGCCCTCGATCCGCAGCCGCTCAGCCGCTCGGCCTCGTCCTTCGGGACAACGCGCACGGTCTGGCTGAACGTCCAGACATGACCCTCGGGATCGCGGGCGCGGTATTGGCGCTCGCCGTAGAAATGATCCGTCGGTCCCTGAAGAATTTCCGCGCCGGCCGCACGTGCCTTTTCGCAATGAGCGTCGAGATCCTGCCGCAGCCGGATATAGACGGCCTGGGTGTTCTTGCCGCCGACCGAGGCCGGGCTGGCGACATGCTCGGCCCATTCGCAATCGACGATGATGTAGCCGTCGCCGAAACGCATTTCGGCATGGACAAGCCGGCCGTCGGCGTCGCTCACCACCATGCTTGGCTCGAAGCCGAAGGCCGCCTGCAGCCAGGTCAATGCGGCGCGCGGATCTTTATAGAAGACGCCTGAGCCGAGAACGGCATGCTTGAAAGGATCGTCGACGGGCATGTCGCGACGGTGTCAGGCCTGCTCGGTGCGCGCGGCGCGGCGGCGACGCTCGCCTTTCTGGCTCTGCACGATGCGCACGCGCTTGACGCGGCGCGGGTCGGCGTCGAGCACGTGGAACTCGAAACCTGGGATGGCCTGCACCACTTCGCCGCGAGCGGGGACGCGGCCGAGCGTGTTGAAGATCATGCCGCCGATGGTGTCGACATATTCGCCATGCTCGCCGGCGGCGAAATCCTCGCCGATCATCTTGGCGACCTCGTCGATCTCGGCTTTGCCGTCGACGACGAAGACGCCGTCGCCGGTCTGCGTGATCATCGGCTCGTCGTCGTCATGCTCGTCCTCGATGTCGCCGACCACCATCTCGACGATATCCTCCAGCGAGGCGAGGCCGTCGGTGCCGCCATACTCGTCGATGACCAGCGCCATCTGCGTGCGGGTCGTCTGCATGCGCCCCATCAGGTCGGAGGCAAGCATCGAGGGCGGCACGAACAGAACCGGGCGGATCAGGCTGAGATCGCCGATGGTGCGCGCAAGGTCGACCTGAGCAAGGTCGAGCGCGGTCGACACCGGCGTCTTCGCTCTGCTGCGGCCCTTCTTGACGCGGGCGAGCTTGGTGATGTGGGCGAGCACGTCGCGAATGTGAACCATGCCGCGCGGATCGTCCAATGTCTCGGAATAGACCGGCATGCGCGAATGGCCGGACTGCTCGAACAGCCCAAGCAGATCGCCAAGCGTCGTGTTGATCTCGACCGCCTCGATGTCGGCGCGCGGCACCATGACGTCCTCGACCCGGACTTCGCGCAGGCGCAGGATGTTGTTGAGCATGGCGCGTTCGCCGGGCGAGAAAGCGCCGGCATCGGTCGCCGTTTCGGCGAGCGCGCCGGCGATCTCCTCGCGCAGGCTGGTGCCGTTGCGGTGCCGGAACAGGCCAAGCACGCGGTCGACAAGGGAAGGACCGGCATGCGTCGGCTCAGCGGCCGCGCTGCCGGTCGGAATACTCGGACTTGAGCCCTCTTCCGTCTTTTCGGAAGACTTGGCAGCACTGCCGGCGTCCGGACGGGCGGCAGTTTCTGGTGTGTCGTTCATCGCCATCGGGTCAATTGAGCTTTTTTGTTACGCGTAGGGATCGGGAATGGCAAGTCTCGCAAGCGCCGCGCGCTCGATCGCTTCCATCTCCTCGGCCTCGGCGTCGGTCTCATGATCATGGCCCAAAAGATGCAGCAGGCCATGGATAACAAGATGGGTGATATGGTTCGCAACCGGCTTGTCTTCCAGTGCCGCCTCGCGAGACACCGTCTCGGAAGCCAGCACGATATCGCCCAGCATCGGCGGCAGCTTGCCGCCTTTCGAAAACGAAAAAGCCGGGAAAGACAAGACGTTGGTGGGCTTGTCCTTGCCGCGCCATTCGGCATTGAGCGCGTGGATATGGGCATCGTCGGAAAAAACGACGCTGAGCTCGGAAGCGCCGCCCGCGCCGGTCTCGGCAAAAGCGGCCGCAACGGCGCGCTCGACCAGACGCGTCAACTCGGCTTCCGCGGGCCAAGCGCCGGCCTCGACGAAAATATCGATGTCGACCGGGGTTCCGGCAGAGGATTTGTTGTCTGCAGCCATGCGGCCTTTGATCAGCTTTCGGCGCCGAGGCCTCGTGCCAGCTTGCCGTCGCGGTCATAAGCCTTGACGATCTCGGCGACCAGCGGGTGGCGCACCACGTCGCCTTCGTTGAAGCGGACCGTGACGATGCCCGGCACGCCGTCGAGGATGCGCAGCGCCTCGACCAGCCCCGACTTGGTGTTGGGCGGCAGGTCGATCTGGGTCGGATCGCCGGTGACGATCATGCGCGAGTTCTCGCCGAGACGGGTCAGGAACATCTTCATCTGCATCGGCGTGGTGTTCTGTGCCTCGTCGAGGATCACCGCCGCATGCGCCAGCGTGCGGCCGCGCATGAAGGCCAATGGCGCGATCTCGATGACTTCGGCGGCGATCGCCCGCTCGACCTTGTCGGCCGGCATCATGTCGTAGAGCGCGTCGTAGAGTGGCCGCAGATAGGGGTCGACCTTCTCCTTCATGTCGCCGGGCAGGAAGCCCAGCCGCTCGCCGGCCTCGACGGCCGGGCGCGACAGCACGATGCGCTCAACCATGCCGCGTTCGAGCAGCATGGCCGCATGCGCGACCGCCAGATAGGTCTTGCCGGTGCCGGCCGGGCCGATGCCGAAGACCATTTCCGAGCGCTCCAGCGCCCGCATATAAGCGTCCTGCGTCAGCGACCGGGCATAGATCGTCTTCTTGCGCGTCGCGATCTGGGCGGCCGAAACCTTGCCCTTGCGCTCCAAGGTGGGCAGCGTCAGCTGGTCGTCGGCGGCAATCGCCATGCGCACGGCGCCGTCGACATCCGACTGGCCGATGTCGACGCCCTTCTGCAGGATGCCGTAGAGCGTATCCAGCGCCCGGCGCGCCTGCTCGGCGGCCGGAGCCGAGCCTTTGATCGCAAGCTGGTTGCCGCGCGAACGGATATCCACGCCGAGCTTCTGCTCGAGCCGGGCCAGATTCTCGTCGAACTGACCGTAAAGGGCGCTGGCAAGCTTGTTATTGTCGAAGGTCAGTACGATGTGCGCCATGTCGGAAGCCCCGGACGCCTGGTTCGGGGGCGGATTCTTCAGTTCAGCAGCGCTCAACCGTCTCTCCTCATCTGCCGAGGCCCGTCAGGCCAGTTCGGCGAACAGGCTATTGTAGCCGGTCCTTGTGATTCGTACGTCGATAATGTCACCGATTCCGCCGGCCTTGTCGTCAACAATAACGGGCTGCAGCCAGGGCGAACGGCCAACTTGCTGCCCGGCCTGCCGGCCAGGCTTCTCGATCAGCGTGCCGATGGTCCTGCCGACCAGGCTCAAGCCGAAATCCTGCTGCTGCCTGAGAAGCAGAGCCTGCAGAGCCTGCAGACGCTCGTCCTTCACCGCTTCCGAGACATGGCCATCCATTTCGGCGCCCGGTGTGCCGGGGCGCGGCGAATATTTGAACGAGAAGGCCGAGGCATAGTTCACCTCGCGCACCAATTTCAGTGTCGCTTCGAAATCCTCGTCCGTCTCGCCGGGGAAGCCGACGATGAAGTCGCCGGACATGGCGATATCGGCGCGGGCGGCGCGAATGCGCTCGATGAGCGCCAGATAGTCGCGCGCCGTATGGCGCCGGTTCATCGCCTTCAAAATCCGATCGGAGCCCGACTGTACCGGCAGATGCAGATAGGGCATCAGCGCCGGCAGGTCCCGATGCGCGGCGATCAATTCGTCGTCCATGTCGCGCGGATGGCTGGTGGTGTAGCGCAGCCGCGCCAGGCCGGGGATTTCCGCCAGACGAAACAGCAGGCGGCCAAGGCCCCATTCCTCGCCATTTTCGCCGATGCCGTGCCAGGCATTGACGTTCTGGCCGAGCAGCGTCACCTCGCGCACGCCGGCCTCGGCGAGGCGCTCGGCCTCGGCGATGATCTGCGCCACCGGGCGCGAAACCTCGGAGCCGCGCGTGTAAGGCACCACGCAGAAGGTGCAGAACTTGTCGCAACCTTCCTGCACCGTCAGGAAAGCGGTGACGCCGCGCCTGGCAAGCTCGGCGCGCTTCGGCTGCGGCAGATGCTCGAACTTGTCCTCGACGGCGTATTCGGTCTCGACGATCTTTTCGCCGCCACGGACCCTCGCCAGGACGTCGGGCAGCCGGTGATAGGTCTGCGGGCCGATGACCAGATCGACCGCAGGCGCGCGGCGGATGATCTCGGCGCCCTCGGCTTGCGCCACGCAGCCGGCGACGCCGATCAGCAATTCGCGGCCGGCCTCGGCGCGTTCGGCCTTCATGTCGCGAATGCGGCCAAGCTCGGAATAGACCTTTTCCGCCGCCTTTTCGCGGATATGGCAGGTGTTGAGCAGCACAAGATCCGCATCTTCGACGGCGTCGGTGGCGACATAGCCGTCGGCCGCCAGCGCATCGGTCATGCGCTGGGAATCGTAGACATTCATCTGGCAGCCATAGGTCTTGACGAAGACCTTTTTCGCCGTCCGGTCCGTGCCGGCCGAGTGCTCGGCAGCAGCGCCGATGCCGTGGCTTTCAATCGTGTTCAAATCCATCGGGCGGCTTCTAGCGCCTTTCCGTGACAAAAAACAGACGAATCTGCCTGAAGCAGGTCGTCCCGACAGGACGCGCTTCAGGTCTTTTTTTCTTTATGTATGTCGTTATCCCAAAACCGCTACGCACTTTTGGCGAAATGCATCGGCTATCGGCTCTTGGCCGGGTCGGCGAGGACAGCCTGCATCATCTCGCGCACCTTGGCTTCCATCAGCCGTGCCGTTTCCTTGCGGTTCGAGCCCTTGGAGAACGGCACAGGCTCGCCGAAATGCACCTCGGCATCGATCGCGCCTTCGGCAAGCAGGGTTCTCAGGTGCGGCATCAAATCCTGGTCGCCGATCCAGGCGGACATCGGCCGATGGCGGCGGCCCATCGGCATGCCATGCAGGCGCGTATAGGCGATCGCCACGGGCTGGATGAAGACCTGGTCCGCCGCACCTTCCGAAATCGCCATCGAGGCGGCGCCGAAGAGCGTGCTCTTGAACGGCAGCACAAGGTTGCCGTCCCCGGTCGAACCTTCGGCGAACAGCACCATGGCGTCGCCTTTTGCCATCCTTTTGGCGATCTCGCTCGCCTGGTCGCCGGAGGTGCGCTTGCGCTCGCGCTCGATGTAGACGGTGCGCTGCAACTTGGACAGCATGCCGATCAGCGGCCAGCCTTCCATGTCGGCCCTGGCGATGAACTTCACATCGACAAAGGAGCCGAGCACCATGATGTCGGTCCAGGAGATATGGTTGGCCGCGATCAGCAGCGGACGTTCCCTGGCCAGCGCGCCCTTCACATGCACCCGCATGCCCAGCGCCCTCAGGATCATGCGATGCCAGATTTTCAGGATGAAGATCTCGGGCCAGAGTCCCGTCTTCATCGACAGTATCTGCAGCGGCACCAGCACCAGTGAACAGACGACGACATAGAAGAGCGCCAGGAAAATCCGTAATTTCTTGATCATTCGCTCCGCCCTATCGCGCGGACTGGCTAGCGAAGATCGCGGCGCATGACAAGCGCGCCGGTCGGACCGTGCTCGGTCGAGCGATAATAGTTGGGCCGATGACCGACCTGGATGAAGCCGAGCCTGCGATAAAGCGCGATCGCCGGCGCATTGGTCTCGTCGACCTCAAGGAAGAGCGCTTCGGCGCGCTGCGCATGAAGCTCGCGCAGCACCGCATCCATCAATTGCCAGCCAAGGCCCTGTCGGCGATGGCTACGGGCGACGGCCACGGTCAGGATCTCGCCCTCGCCGGCCGCGAGCCGCGCCAGCACGAAACCGACCGGAGGTTTCGATCCCTGCCCTGTCTCGCGCGCGGCGTAGCCGAACACCGTGTCCTGTTCGAGCAGCGCCGCGAACTCGCCATCGGTCCAGGGCCGCACGAAATCCTCGCGATGCAGCTCCGAGACGGCAGCGCTGTCGGCAACCGTCAGCGGTTCCAAGGCATATTCCCTGCGGCGCGGCTGAAAGAACGGTATGCGCATCAGGCGTCGTTTCCTTTTGGACCACGACTTTTCCGCAAAACCGCCTCCCCCTTTTTGGGATCATGGTTTTCCTTTGGACTGTTGTCCTGTCTTGGAAGAATGAAGCCCGCCTGCGGCTTGGCGTCGGCGCCGCGCAGATAGAGCGGCTTGGGCTTTTCGCCCGGCCCTCTGGCCGACGCCAGCCTGGCATAGGTCGCGATGTCGGCGGTGGCGGCAACCGGGCCGGTGTCGAAGGCCCGTCCCGCCGCTGCGGCAATCTGTGGCGCAGCGGTGCCGACAAGGACGGCATCGGCGCCGTTGGCCATGATCGCCGCCACGGAAAGCGTGATCACTGAAGGTCGGTAAGCCTCCGCTAACGCTTTATCGTAGAGCGCCGCGTGGATTTCGTCGCGGCCGGCGTCGAGCGCGGCAAGCACCGCGCGCTCGGGAAAAGTTTTCGCACCCTCCGCCGCCAGGGCTTCCAGCGTCGTCACGCCGATCGCCGGGATTTTCAACGCCAGCGCCAGGCCGCGCGCGGTCGAGACGCCGACGCGCAGGCCGGTGAACGAGCCGGGTCCGATCGAGACGGCAACGGCGTTGAGATCAGGGTAGCCGATGCCGCCCGCTTTCAAGGCCGTCTCGATGACGGCCATCAGATGCTCGGCATGCCCCTTGCCTAGGTCGCGCACTTCGCGGCCAAGCTCCTTCCCCGCGCCCGCGTCATAGACGCAGGCGGCGCAGAGATTGGCAGCGCAATCGATGGCAAGCAGCTTCATACGGGCAGCTTCATAGGCCGGTTAACGAACTGGATCGAAACACAATTCCCTCTGCCCGGCATAGGCCGCCGCCGCAAGGGCCAGGGCGGAGAAATGTTAAGCGGCTTCGGTTCAGCGCCACAGCGGCATCTTGGTGTTGTCAGGCCGTGGCCGCGATGCACAGCGTGTGATTGTCCCAGACATAGTCCGGTTCGGAACGGGTGGCGCCGTCGCCACCGACGATCTCGCCGGCGCCGGTCGTCGCCATGAAGCCGGAGCCGTCGGGCGCGACGCCGCAGACCTCGACCAGCGCTCTTGTCGTGACCACGCGTCCGCTGGCGGCATCGATGACGGCCAGCGAATTGCCCTCCGGCGAGGTGATGGCGACGGTGCCCGTTGCGCCATTGGCGGCGACCGAGCCGACATAATTGCGCAAGCCTGAGAGCACGTCCTGCGGCATCTCCAGGAGCTCGAGCTCCTTGCCGCGCGCGGCGCGCCCGACCAGCGCCGGCCGGTCGGTCGCCGGCCCGCGATACTGGCAGCCGAACCAGACGGTGCCCACCTGGTCGCGATCCATGTGGCGGATCGAAAGCTGATGCAGCGCCGGCGGCAGTTCGTGCTTTTCGATGAGGTCGCCGGTGACGCGGTCGACCAGCGTGTAGGACGGCTTCATTGTCGCGATGTTGAGTTCGGCGCGACCGAAATCGGGATGGGTCTCGATGCCGCCATTGGCGATGGCTAAAGTGCGGCCATCGCCAAGCAGGAGCAGTTCATGCGGTCCCATGCCGTAGGTCGGGAACTCGCCGACGCGATTGAATTTCGCCCGCGCATCGTAGACGCCCACGACACCTGCCGCGTTGTCGAAGTCGTTCTCCGTAGCGTAGAGCAGAGCGCCGTCAGGCGAGAACACGCCATGGCCGAAGAAATGCCGGCCGGCGATGCTGGCGATGGTCAGCGGCTTGTCGCGGCCGGCATGGTCGAAGACCACCGCAAAGGTGCCGGGCTGGCGGGCAAAGACCACCGAGCGCTTCGACACCGGATCGAAAGTGACGTCGTGGCCGCGATCCGGCAGATCGACCGTATGCAGGATTTTCCCCGCCTCGGAGAGCACGGCGGCGCCGAAGCTGCCGTCGCGCTTGACGAAGGCCGTGGCAAACACCGCATCCGCGGCAAGCGTGTCAGCCCATGCGCGCGGCGCCATGGCGGCGGCGAAGCCCACGCCCGCTGCCCGCAGGAAATCGCGGCGGTGGATGAGGGCGGTTCTCACGGCATCAATCCCCATCCAGCGACGAGAAGCCGGCGGTCAGGCCGAACTCGGCGGTCATCCTGGTGCCGATCAAGGTCGACAGGCTGGAGGTGATCAGCGCGAAATGCTCGAGCTTGCCGCGCAGCGCGGGGTCGGCGAGCGCCTTGTCGATCGGACCGGCAACGGATTTCGCTGTCGTCACGCCGTTGCTGAGCTGGATGTGGATGGACTCTGCCATCCATTGCGCGTCGGCGGGCAGCGCGTCGCCGAGCCTGGAGGCCTGGAACAGCTGGTCGATGCCGGACAGGTTTGCGGCCAGTGAGGCCGTCGTGTTCTGCGAGCGCCAGTAGATCGCCTGCTTCGGCTTATCGGCATCGGGTTTCGCGCCGAGAAATCCCTTGAGCCGCACGTCGCGGATCATTTCCAGCTCGTTGATGAAGACGCCGACCAGTTCCGTCACCGCTTCGTTGCCGTCGCGGTAGAGCGGGTTCTTCGGCCCCGGATTGGCCCAGAGCGACGCGAAACCATCGGGCTTTTGCCAGGCGTCGCGCACCTCGCCCGCCATCGTTTCGATATTGCCGGCAACCGCCGCGCCATAGGCGCAGCGGTAAGGATCGTCTTTCCCGGCAAGCGTTTCGGCGCCGTCGCCGTAAAGCACATATTCGAGCGCGCCGAGGCCCTGCATGGCGACGCTCTTTTGCGCCAGTTGCGCCGGATCGATGTCTGATGGGTCCTTGGATGCGAGCGTGGCCTGCACTTGCCTCAGGCCGATGCTCTTGCGGTCCGGCCAATAAAGCATGCGCTCCAGCCGGTTGTTCTCCTTGATCGGCCCGAAGGCGATGATCTCGGCTACCGACCAGGCCTCGACCGTGCCTGAAAACGCCGCGCGAGCCGCTTCGAGCTTCTCCTTGGACGGCGCTTCGCAAAGCTGGTGCATCGCCTTGGTCAGGCCCGCCGCATGCTCATCGAGGCTGGCATAGGCGGGGCGGACGAAGCCGTCGATCGCGCGGCCGATGACATCGGAAGCCTTGACCGCAGCCGATGCCGGCATCACTGCGGCCAGAAGGAACGGAAGAGCAAGGGCCATGCGTTTCGACATCAGAGCGACGCGTTTCGACATCAGAGGGACTCCAGGAATTTGATCAGCGCGTCGCGATCGGCCGCGGCGGCACCGACAAAGCGGTCGCGCGCCTTCTGTCCCTCGCCGCCATGCCACAGGATCGCCTCAGCAAGCGTACGCGCGCGGCCGTCATGCAGGTAAAAGGCATTGCCGTTGACCGTCGCGGTAAGCCCGATGCCCCAGAGCGGCGGGGTGCGCCATTCGGTCCCCGTGGCTTCGCCCACCCGCTGCCCATCGGCAAGGCCCTCGCCCATGTCGTGCAACAGGAAGTCGGAATAGGGCCAGATCAGCTGAAAGGCCTGCGCCTTGTTCGGCGTGCCGCGCATGGTGACGAATTTCGGCGTGTGACAGGCAATGCAGCCCATCTCGTAGAACTGCTTTTTGCCGGCGAGCACGTCCGGCTTGCCGATGTCGCGCCGCGCCGGCACGGCCAGGTTCTGCGAATAGAAGGTGACGAGGTCCATCACCGGCGGCGACGCCTCGGCCGTGCCGAGGCGTTGCTGCACCCCGTTTGGCATGGCCAGGCAATCCGTCTGCGCCTCGGTGCAATCCCCCCAATGCTTCGGCATTTCCGGCGTCGAGATGCCGATATCGCCAGCAAAGGCATCGCCCGTTTGCTGGCGGATCGAGGCGGTCTGCGCCTTCCAGCCGAAGCGGCCCAAGGTCACCGCGTCGCTCAGCTCGTCGCGCACCATGTTCGGCCTGCCCGAGATCCCGTCACTGTTGCGATCGTCCGGATCGGCATTGGCGAGAATATCGGCCGGCGCGATCTGCTCGATCAGGCCCAGCCCGATCATCGGCGGCGTCAGGCGCGGCGACAGCGTGGTGCGCGGATCGAGCGGACCGTAGCCGAGATTTTCGATCGTATAGCTCGGCTTGCGCAGTGAAACGACGGCACCGTCGCCGAGCGTAACTTTTTGCTCCTGATAATCGACGCGCATCCGGCCCTCACCCCTGAGCCCGGGAACCGCAAGGTCCTGCAGTTGCGCGCCATAGACGGGATCGGGAAAGTTCAGCAGCTTATGATCGGTGAGCGCGGCCCTTTCCTCGGCGCTGCCGGCATCGCGCGCGAGTCTCAGGAACATCGATGTCGATCCGGCATCGCCTTCCGGAGGACGCCCGCGGCCATCCTTCAGATGGCAGTTCTGGCAGGCGCGTTCGTTGAAGAGCGGGCCGAGCCCGTCCGAAGCCTGGGTCGAGGACGGCGACGACACCCAGTTCTTGCGAAACAGCGCGTTGCCGAGCTTGAAGGTTCCTTCTTCTTCGAAGGTGATATTGGCGGAGGATTGTGAGAAGGCATCGCGGTTGATGTCCTTGCGCGAGGTGCCGGCGCCGCCCTGCATCAGCTCGAACGGCTCCGGCCTGGTGAAATCGGCCGTTGGCCTGGTGACCGCCAGAACCCGCGCCTGGTCCTTCGGCGTCAGGTCGGTGCGGCTTGTCGGCAGAGCGGCGGGCTCACCGGCCAAGGCGGATGCGGAAGGCATGATCGCCAGCAAAAGCCATGCCCCGCGACCAATCCGGTATCGCGGGGTCTTTTGGGACGGCAAGCCGTGAATCCCGGCCCGCCACGCGCGGCGCGAAAAATCTACGGGGCGCCGCATTCCCGCATGTCCTTACTCCGCCTCGTTGGCCGAGTCGGCATTGAGCTGGCCGTATTTTTCCTCGCCGATCGAGGCAAGCAGATCGAGCTGCGTTTCCAGGAAGTCGATATGTCCTTCCTCGTCCGCCAAAAGATCCTCGAACAGCTTCATCGAAACGAAATCGCCTTCGTCCTGGCAGATCTCACGCGAGCGCTTGTAGGCGGTGCGTGCGTCATATTCGCCGGCGAGATCGGATTCGAGCACTTCCTTGACATTCTGGCCGATGCGCAAGGGCGCGACGGACTGCAGGTTCGGGTGACCCTCGAGGAAGATGATGCGCGCGATCAGCCGGTCGGCGTGATGCATTTCCTCGATCGATTCCGCCCGCTCCTTCTTTGCCAGCTTGGTGTAGCCCCAATCCTCGAGCAGACGGTAATGCACCCAGTACTGGTTGACGGCTCCAAGCTCCAGAAACAGAGCTTCATTAAGCCGCTCGATGACCTGCGGTTCGCCTTTCATGGGTTCTGCTCCCGTATTGGCCGCGCAAGCCTCGCACGCGATCCAGGTGTGAAACGATGTCCACGCCCCCCACCTCTGAGCGGGCGTGGTAATTCTCGGTGACCCGAATGATCGTTTCCACCACATTTGGGAAACAGCCGCAACAGCGACCGCGCTTGGCCATCGCGTGGTAGACCTTAGCGGGCACGATCAGCTGCCAGGGATCCTGATCCAGCAGGCCGACGATCGTCTGCTCGATCTCCTTTTCGGTGATGATGTTGCAATGGCAGATCAGCATCTACTTGCTCTGGCTGACGGCGCCGTTCCGGCGCCGCTTGGCTGGTTTCTCAATTGAGCATGATCTTGTCCAAAAACCGGCTTTTGGGATCATGCCCGATCTTACTTGAACACCTTGTCGGGCGCGTCGAGGCTGTCGGAACCCTCGAAAGCGATCTGGTTCAGCTTGAGCGAGCCGACGGCGCGCTCGATCGACTTGGTCTGGTCGATCAGGGCGTCGATCGCCGCCTGCACCGTGGCGTTACCTTCCGTGTTGCCCTCGGCGATCTGCTGGTCATATGCCTCGCCGGCAAGGGCACGCGCCTGGATGGCCTCCATCTTGGCGACGGTGGTGTCGAGTTTGCCCGACAGCTCCCTGTCGATCGCCGGATCGGCGGCCTTCACCATGTCGGACACCGACGGACCCGAGACCACGGAGCCATCGAGCCGCTTGTAGCTGGCATGGTAGGCATCGCGGATGCCGACCGCGTCATAGAGATGCGAGATGTAGGTGTTGTCGGAGAAGCAGTCGTGCTCCTCTTCCGGGTCGTGCAGCAACAGGCCGAGCTTCATGCGCTCGCCGGCGAGCTCGCCATAGGAGAGCGAGCCCATGCCGGTGAAGATGGTGGAGATGGCGGCATTCGCATCGCCCTCGGTGAGGTTCTTGCGCGCGGCGCCGTCTTCCTTCCAGTTGCCGACCATTTCCTGCAGGTCGGACACCAGAAGATCGGTCGCCGATCTCAGATATTCGGCGCGGCGATCGCAATTGCCGCCTGTGCAGTTCTTGAGGTCGTAGTCGGTAAAGGGCCGCTCGCCGGCGCCCGGCCCGGTGCCATGCAGGTCCTGCCCCCAGAGCAGGAATTCGATGGCGTGATAGCCGGTCGCGACATTGGCTTCGACGCCGCCGGCCTCCTGCAGCGTGCCGGAGAGGAACTCGGGCGTCAGCTTCGAGGCATCGACCTTCTTGCCGTTAATCTCGATTTCCTTGTTGGCGATGACGTTGGCCGTATAGAGCGCGTTTTCGTCCGACTCCGTGCCATAGCTCTTGGCGACATAGTCGATCAGGCCCTCATCCAGCGGCCAGGAATTCACCTTGCCTTCCCAGTCGTCGACGATCTTGTTGCCGAAGCGGTAGACTTCGGTCTGCTGGTAAGGGATGCGCGCCGCCTTCCAGGCCTCGCGCGCGGCGTTCAACGTGTCGGCCGAGGGACTGGCAACGAGCGCATTCACCGCCTTGTCCAGCGCCTGCGCAGTGGTCAGCGAATCCTCGTATTTGGCCAAAGCGATGTCGGCATAGGTCTTGATCACCGCCTTGGCGTCGGTCTCGGCTTTCGCCGGCAACACGAACACCGCCGCCGTCAGTGCAGCCGTGGCGCAGATCGCGGCCAGCCTGCCGCCATTACGTGCCGTCATCATCCTTCTCCAGTTCCTTGGAAATTCAATAAAAGGCGCCCACCCGCGCCGAGGCATAAGCATGCCGGGAAAAATGGTGGCCGCGCCAGTGCGCGGTTCGCGATAAAAAGACAACCACTTGCCTCCAATCGAAAGGGTTCAAGGCCCAGACATCAAAGGAATGCGCTTTGAGCGCAGCTCTCCATAAAGCGATGGAGAGGCCGGGAGTCAACTGGTGAGAGAGAAAATATACAATTGAAACAACAGTTTAGAATTATTCTAAACTACAAATGTCAACTTTAAGCTCGGTATTGCCTCGCTGGGCCCGATTGACAGACAGCCATTCTGGGTGCGACCCGATGCGCGGCCCTTGCGGCGGTGACGGACAATCGCCACTTGGCGCAAGGGCCTAAATTTGCTGACCAAAAAGGATTGCGATGACCAACGGGGTTGTGATTGTCGGTGCGGGCCATGCCGGCGTGCAGGCCGCCGCCAGCCTGCGCGAAGAGGCCTATGAAGGGCCGGTTGTCCTGGTCGGCGACGAGCAGGACCTGCCCTATCACAAGCCGCCGTTGTCCAAGACCTTCATCAAGGACGCCGAGGCCAAGCCGCAGCCCTTGCGCGGCGAAGCCTTCTACACTGGCAACAACATCGACTACCGGCCGGGCGTGCGCATCGACAGCATCGATGCTCGCGCGAGCCGGTTGAATGTCGCAGGCGGTGGAACGCTTGCCTTCGACCGGCTGGTGCTCGCGACCGGCTCGCGGCCGCGCCTGCTCAAGCTTGACGGCGCCAGCCTTGCCGGCGTGGTCTCGCTGCGTTCGCTGGCCGATGCGCGGGCGATCCGCGAGCTCAGCGCGCAAACCGAGGACGTGGTCATTCTCGGCGGCGGCTTCATCGGCCTGGAGATCGCGGCAACGCTGAGAGCGGCCGGCCGCAACGTCACCGTCGTCGAGGCGGTCGACCGGCTGCTCGGCCGCGCCGTGGCGCCGATCATCGCCGCGCATGTGCGCCAGCGCCTGGAAGCGATCGGCGTGCGCATCCTGACCGGCACCACCATTGCCCGCCTGGAGGGCGAAGGCGGCCGCGTCGCGGCCGCGATCACCTCGGGCGGCGAACGCCTGCCGGCGCAAATGGTGATCATCGGCATCGGCGTGGTGCCCAATGTCGAACTGGCTGAAGCCGCCGGCCTGGCAACCGGCAACGGCATCCGCGTCGACCAGCATATGCAAAGCTCTGTTCCCGAAATCCTCGCCATCGGCGACGCGGCCTCCTACCGGCATTGGTTCACCGGCGGCGACGTGCGGCTGGAATCGGTGCAGAACGCCACCGACCAGGCGCGGCTTGCCGCACGCACCGTCCTCGGCCATGGCGAGCCCTTCTCGGCCGTGCCGTGGTTCTGGTCGGATATCGGCGACATGAAGCTGCAGATGGTGGGCCTGACCCAAGGCGGCGATCACCATGTCGTGCTGGGCGATCTCGCCGAGAACAAGTTCTCGATCTACCACTATGCGGGCAACCGGCTGCTCGGTATCGAATCCGTCAACCGCCCGGCCGACCACATGCTTGGCCGCAAGATGCTCGGCGCCGGCTTCTCGCCGACGCCGCAAACGGTGGCAGGCGGGCCGGATGCGCTGAAGGCGGCGCTTGCGGCCTTCAGTCGGGACGAACCGGCAAGGGCGAGCGCGTAGAGATTGCCGATTTTTGCCATAGATCATAAAGTGGCTGAATGAGCACGATGAACATTTCACTGCCGGACAGCTTGAAGAATTTTGTCGATCAGCAAGTGACTGATCGAGGCTATGGCACGAGCAGCGAATATGTGCGTGAATTGATCCGCCAGGATCAGGATCGTCAACTTTTGCGCCGCTTGCTCCTAGAGGGCGCGTCGTCCGCGCCGAGTGAGCCCGTTGACGATGATTATTTCGCAGCGTTGAGGAAACGAGCGCAGGGCCAATAAGTTAGTGGCCACCAAGCCAATTATTCCTCGAAGCCTTGCTCTGCGCGATATCGAGGACGCTGTCGATTATTATGCACGTGAAGCTGGTTCGCACGTGGCGTTAGGCTATGTCGAGGACCTTCAGAATGCCTACAAGTTAATAGCCAGCCACCCGGCATCAGGCTCTCTGAGATAGTTATGAAGTTGGGTTGCCCGGCCTACGCAGCCTGCCGCTCAAGCGTCATCCATATTTGATCTTCTATATTGAACAGGCAGAACCACATCGATGTGTGGCGCGTGCTTCACGCCAAGATGGATATCCCATCCTGGTTACAACATCCGGGCTCCTGACGGCTTGCGCGCGCCGGTGCAGACCGTCAGAAGAGCACCGCACCATCCTCAGGCGGCCTGCGCCTCGCGGATCGAGGTTTCCAGGATATCCAGCGCCTCGGTCATGACGCCGTCCTGGATGGTGATCGGGGACAGGAAGCGGATGACGTTGCCGTAGACGCCGCAGGTGAGCAGGATGAGGCCCTTGTCCAGCGCCTTCAGCCTGACCGCGTTGGCGAACTCCGCTGACGGAAGCCCCTTCTGCACGTCGTTGAACTCGACGGCGTTCATGAAGCCTGGACCGCGGATGTCGACGATCTCCGGTACGTCCTCGCGGATCGAAACCAGCCGCTGCTTCAGCCGCGCGCCCAGCGCATTGGCACGGTCGCAGAGCTTTTCCTCCTCGATGACGTCGAGCACTGCGTGCGCGGCGGCAACGCCGATCGGGCTGCCGCCATAGGTGCCGCCGAGCCCGCCGGGGCCGGGCGCGTCCATGATCTCGGCGCGGCCGGTGACGGCCGACAGCGGGAAGCCGCCGGCGAGGCTCTTGGCCATGGTGGTGAGGTCGGGCGCCACGTCATGATGATCCATGGCAAACATCTTGCCGGTACGGGCAAAGCCGGTCTGCACTTCGTCGGCGACGAGCAGGATGCCGTGCTGATCGCAGATCTTGCGCAGCGCAGCCATGAAATCGCGCGGCGCTTCGTAGAAGCCGCCCTCGCCCTGAACCGGTTCGACGATGATGGCTGCAACGCGGCCCGGATCGACATCGGCCTTGAACAGCTTGTCGAGCGCGGCAAGCGAATCGGCGACCGACACGCCATGCAGCGCCACCGGGAACGGGGCATGGAAGACATCGGCGGGCATGGCGCCGAAGCCGACCTTGTAGGGCACGACCTTGCCGGTCAGCGCCATGCCCATGAAGGTGCGGCCATGAAAGCCGCCTGAAAAGGCGATGACCGCCTGACGGCCGGTGGCGTTACGGGCGATCTTGATGGCGTTCTCGACCGCCTCGGCGCCGGTGGTGACGAACACGGTCTTCTTGTCGAACTTGCCGGGCAGCAGGCCGTTCAGCCGCTCGGCGAGATGCACGTAGCTTTCATAGGGTACGACCTGGTGGCAGGTGTGGGTGAAGCGGTCAAGTTGCGCCTTGACGGCCTCGATCACCTTCGGGTGGCGGTGGCCGGTGTTGACGACGGCGATGCCGGACGAGAAGTCGATGTAGCGGCGGCCTTCGACATCCCAGATTTCCGAATTCTCGGCGCGTTCGGCGTAGATCTGTGTCGTCATGCCGACGCCGCGCGAGATCGACTGGTTCTTGCGTTCGGAAATGGCTGAATTCTTCATCTCATCCCTCAATCGGGCCATCCCTCATCGAGACTGGGCCCGTTCTCGTTTGATGCCGTTGAAACCCCTTCTGGCCTTATTTCACGTTTTGCTCAAGTCGGCACGAAGTCCAGTCAATTGGGCCTGCCCCAGATAAAGTCCTCCCCGGTACACCTGGGCAGGGACGCGGCTTGGCAATTGCGGGCTAAACCCTCACAAATCCTTCGCTGGCCCTCAACAGATTGCGCGTATAATCCTCGCTGACGCGATGGCCGATCAGCTGGCTCGCGGTCAGCGTCTCCACGGCCTCGCCATTCTGCATCACCATCAGCCGCTCGCACATATGGGTGATGATGGCGAGGTCGTGGCTGACCATCAGGAAGGTGAGCTTGCGGCGCCGCCGGACCTCCTCCAGCAGGTTCAGCACCTCCGCCTGCACCGAAGCGTCGAGCGCCGAGGTCGGCTCGTCGAGCAACAGGATCGAAGGTTCGAGGATCAGCGCACGCGCAATGGCGACGCGCTGGCGTTGGCCGCCGGAGAGCTGGTGCGCGTAACGAAAGCGGAAGCCCTTGCCAAGCCCTACCTCGTCCAGCGCGCGCTCGATGCGCTTCTCGCCGTCGGCAATGCCATGGATCGCGAGGGGCTCCTGCAGAAGGCGGTCGACCGTCTGGCGCGGATGCAGCGAGCCGTACGGATCCTGAAAGACCATCTGCACCTCGCGATAAAACGCCTTGTCGCGGGTTTTGCCGAGCGTCTTGCCCTTGACGGTAATGGTGCCCGAGGAAACCGGCGCGAGACCTGTGATTGCTCTCAGCAGCGTCGACTTGCCGGAACCGCTTTCGCCGACGAGGCCGTAGGATTCGCCTTCCCTGACTTCGAGGCTGACGCCCTTCAGCGCGCGAAACCGGTCGAAGACCACTTCCAGCCCTTCGACAGTGATGGAAGCCGTCATGCCGCCCACTCCGGCTTGCGGTCGAGCACCGGCAGCGGATGGCGCTCGAAGCCGATTCTGGGCATGCAGTTGAGCAGGCCGCGCGTGTAAGGGTGCTGAGCGTCGCGCAGCTCCGAAGCCTTGATCTGCTCGACCACCTTGCCGGCATACATGACGACGACGCGGTCGCAGAAGGAGGAGACCAGGCGCAGATCGTGCGAGATGAAGATCAGCCCCATGCCGCGCTCGGCGACGAGCTTGTCGAGGATATTGAGCACGTCGAGCTGCACGGTGACGTCGAGCGCCGAGGTCGGCTCGTCGGCGATCATCAATTCGGGTCCGGTGACCAGCATCATGGCGATCATGGCGCGTTGGCCCATGCCGCCCGAGACCTCGTGCGGATAGAGATCGAAGACGCGGGCCGGGTCGCGGATCTGCACCGCCTGCAGCATCGCCAGCGCCCGTTCGCGCGCTTCGGTCTTTCCTACCTTCTCATGCGTGCGCAGCGTCTCGACGATCTGGCGGCCGATGGTCATGACCGGATCGAGCGAATATTTCGGATCCTGAAGGATCATGGCGATGCGGTTTCCCCGCAGCGCCCGGCGCTCACGCGGCGATATGGAAAGCAAGTCCATGCCGTCGAAAGCGAGCTTCTTCGCCGAGACCTCAGCCTGCGGCGGGGTCAGCCCCATGATGGCGCGGCCGGTCTGCGATTTGCCGGAGCCGCTTTCGCCGACGATGCCCAACCGCTCGCGGCCGAGCGAGAAGGAGACGCCGCGCACCGCCTGCACGAGGCAGGTGCGGGTCGGGAAGGTGACGCGCAGATCGTCGACCTCGAGAAGCGTGTCGCTCATTGGTCGCCACTCCGGGGATCGAGCGCGTCGCGCAGGCCGTCGCCGAGCAGGTTGAAGCCAAGGCTGACGATGAGGATGGCGGCACCTGGGGCTGCGGCCACCCACCACTGGTCGAGGATGAAGCGGCGTCCGGATGCGATCATCGCGCCCCATTCGGGCAATGGCGGCTGCGCGCCGAGACCGAGGAAACCAAGGCCGGCGGCGGTGAGGATGATGCCGGCCATGTCGAGCGTGACGCGGATGATCAGCGAGGAGATGCAGAGCGGCATGATGTGGCGCAGCACGATGCGGAAGGGCGAGGCGCCCATCAGCTGCACCGCCTTGATGTAGTCGGAATTGCGCACCGTCAGCGTCTCGGCGCGCGCGATGCGCGCGTAGGGCGGCCATGAGGTGATGGCGATCGCCAGCACGGCATTCTCGATGCCGGGTCCGAGCGCCGCGACGAAAGCCAGCGCCAGCACAAGCTTCGGAAACGCGAGGAAGATGTCGGTGATGCGCATCAGGATCGTGTCGGTCCAGCCGCCAGCATAACCGGCGATCGTGCCAACCAGCAGGCCGATGGGCGCGGCGATGATGGCGACGAGGATCACCACATAAAGCGTCCAGCGCGAGCCATAGACGATGCGTGAATAGATGTCGCGGCCGAGATCGTCGGTGCCGAACCAGTGCGCGGCGCCGGGCGGCAGCAGGCGGGCGTTCTTGAGATCGCCAACGGTCGGCGAATACGGTGCCAGCACATCGGCAAGGGCGGCGACCACCAGCAGCGCGATGATAATCAGCATGCCGACCAGCGCCAAGCGATTGGCGGAGAAGCGGCGCCAGGCGACATAGGAGCGGCCGAGCCTTGCCTGCAGGCGCGAGGCCGGTCGGTCGCTCAGCAGCCATGCGCGACGGGAGAAGGCGCCGGCGTCGGCGGCGGTCATGACAATGCCTCCTGAAGTAGTCGGCCCCCACTCCGGTCTGCTTCGCAGACCACCTCTCCCCCGTTCGACGGGCGTGAGGAAAGGCGCCAAGCGTGCGACCGGCTTGTCCTCTCCCCCAGGCACGAGGAGAGGTGGCCCGAAGGGCCGGAGCGGGGGTGGTTGGCCGCGGCCAAGCCCAAAACGGCAATAGCTCCGATCATTCGGTCTTCGTCCTTGGATCGAGCAGCCGGTAGAGCAGATCGGAGAAAAGGTTGATGGCGATGAAGACCGAGCCGATGGCAATGGTGCCGCCGAGCACGGCGTTCATGTCGGCGTTCTGCAGCGAGTTGGTGATGTAGAGGCCGATGCCCGGCCAGGAGAAGACGGTCTCGGTCAGCACCGAACCTTCGAGCAGGTTGGCGTAGGAAAGCGCAATCACAGTCACCATCGGCACGGCGGCGTTGCGCAGCGCGTGGCCCCAGATGATGCGCGTCTCCGACAGGCCTTTCGCACGGGCTGCGACGATATATTCCTGCGCCAGCTCGTTCAGCATGAAGGAACGCGTCATGCGGCTGATATAGGCAAGCGACAGGTAGCCGAGCAGCGAAGCCGGCAGGACGATGTGGCGCCAGGCGTCGTAGAAGACGTCCCACTGCCTCTGGATCGCGGCATCGAGCAGGTAGAAGCCGGTGATCGGCGTGAACGTGTATTCGTAGACGACATCGAGCCGCGCCGGAAACGCGATCCACTGCAGCTTGGCGTAGAACAGCACCAGCCCGAGCAGACCCAGCCAGAATATCGGCACGGAATAGCCGATGAGGCCGACGATGCGGGCGACCTGGTCGATGAGGCTGCCGCGCTTGACGGCGGCCAGCACGCCGAGCGGCACGCCGATGACGGCGCCGATGATCGTGCCCAGCGTCGCCAGCTCGATGGTCGCCGGGAAAACGCGGCGGATATCCGTCATCACCGGATTGGTAGTCAGCACCGACGTGCCGAAGTCGCCGCTCAACGCACTTTTGACATAGAGGTAGAACTGCTCGATCCAGGGCAGGTCGAGACCCATCTCGCGGCGCGTGCGCTCGACGACGGCCGTCGGCGCCCGGTCGCCGAGAACGGCCAGCACCGGATCGATCGGGATGACTCGGCCGATGAAGAAGGTCACCGCGAGCAGACCGAGATAGGTCGTCACCGCAATGATCAGAAAGCGGCCGAGCGACGATAGGATGGCGATGGCGCGGGCGCTGCCGCGCCCGGCCGCCGCCTGGTTTTCAGCTACGCTCACGCGTCGCGCCCGGGGTTACTGCTTCGAGACCGCCCAGACGAAATTGGTATCGAAGCTCGGGCCGAGCTTGAAGCCCTGGAGGTTCTTCCGCAAGCCCGCCACTTCCAGCTGCTGGTGGATGATGACGAAGGGGCTGGTGTCCATGATCTTCTGCTGCAGATCCTTGTACATGTCGGCACGCTTAGCCGCATCCTTCTCCAGCAATGCCGCCTCGGTTTCCTTGGTCAGGTCCGGAATGTCCCAGGCATTGCGCCAGGCCAGCGTCTTGATCTTGGCGTTGTCGGAATTGTCCGGGTTGGAGGCGAAGGTCTGGGCGTTGGAGTTCGGGTCGAAATAGTCCTGGCCCCAGTTGCCGATGTAGATGTCGTGGTTGCGGGCGCGGTATTTGGTCAGCGTCTGCTTACCGTCTCCCGGAATAATCTCCAGCTTGATGCCGGCCTGGCCGAGCGTCTGCTGGATCGATTCCGCCATGCCGGTGGTCGGCTGTCCAGTGCGCACGTCCATGGTCACCTTGAAGCCGTCCGGCAGGCCGGCCTTGGCAAGCAATTCCTTGGCTTTGGCGACGTCGAGCTTGAACGGGTTATCGTCGATGGCGCCGAGATCGCCCTTGGGCAGGAAGGACTGATGGATCTCGCCGATGCCCTTGAGGATGGTGGTGCTGAGCGCGTCGTAGTCGACCAGATATTTGAACGCCTGGCGCACCTCGGGCTTGGCGAGGTTCGGGTTCTTCTGGTTGAGGCTGATGTAATAGACCGTGCCCTTCGGCGCGCTGGTGGTGGTGAGATCGGCGTTCTTGGCAATGGCATCAAGGTCGTTCGGCTCGAGATTGCGGGCGACGTCGATATCGCCGGCTTCGAGCGCCAGGCGCTGTGCCGAGCTTTCCTTCATGTTGCGGTAGATGACGCGGGCGAGCTTGGCCTTCTCGCCGTTGTAGTTGTCGTTGCGCTCCAGGACGACGGCCTCGTTGGCGCGCCATTCGCGCAGCTTGAACTGACCGGAGCCGGCATAGCCGGTCTTCAGCCAGGCATTGCCGAAATCGTTGTCCCATTTGTAGTCGGCGCTCGGCGTGGCGGCGGCGACATGTTCCTTGACCAGCTTGGCGTCCACGACCGACGCGACGGTGGCCGACAGGCAGTTGAGCACGAAGCTTGGCGCATAGGCCTTGTCGACGACGAACTGGAAGGTGGTGTCGTCGACGGCCTTGGCCTTTTCGGTGACGTTGTCGCCGGTGATGCCGAACTGGTTGATGATGAAAGCCGGGCTCTTGTCGAGCTTGATGGCGCGTTCGAAGGAATAGGCGACGTCGGCGGCGGTGATCGGATTACCGGAGGCGAATTTCATGCCGGGCTTCAGCTTGAACGTATAAGTCAGGCCATCATCGGAAACGGTCCAGCTCTCGGCGAGGTCGGGCTTGACCTTGGAGGTGTCGCTGAGATCGAGGCGGACCAGAAGATCATAGGTGTTGCCGGTCACCTCGGCCGTCGACAGCTCGAACGCTTCGCCCGGATCCATCGAGATGATGTCGTCGATGGCAAAGCCCTCGACCAGCGTATCGGCGGGCGTGACCGCGAAAGCGGGCGCGGCGAGCAGCGCGGACAGCGCGGCGCCCGCAAGCAAGGCGCGCGAGCGGAGAGCAAACTTTTCCAGCATCATAGTGATCGTTCCCTGTTTTGTTGACCTGAGTTCCCGGCTCAGGGCTGTATTGTTCTTTGCAAGGCCGGCTGCGGCTTTGACCGCTTACCGTCGTGTTTTTTGTCCAGTTGGTCAACACCCTATTCAGCGGTTCTCGAACCGGCAACGGACATTTTGCGAGACGCTATATCGGAGGACCAGACGAGCCGCATGAGTCGACCCATGCGCCGGCTAATTGAAGCCGCCAATCCGCAAAAAATTATCAGCTCCGCCCCTTGCGAGGCAGCCGCTATTTCAGCTGCGCGACTAGGCCCGCATCGGGAAAGCAGGTGGCCGGCTTGCCGTTCTTTGCCTGCCAGATGCCGATGGAGCGACGGGTCTTGAAGCCGGGCAGGCCGTCGGCGCTGCCGACATCGTAGCCCTTGGCCTCCAGCGCCCGCTGCAGGACGGCGATATCGGAGCGGTGGAGATCGCCGACCGCGCCCCAGCCGCCGACAAAGGCGGCGTCGCCCTTGGCGATGCGATCGGCGGCATGACCGATGAACAGGCCGTAGAGATCGCTGTTGTTGTATTGCTTCAGCACATAGAAGTTCGGCGTCACGACGAAGGCCGGACCGCTGCGCCCGGCCGGCATCAGCAGCAAGCCCTCGGCCTTCAATTCGCTCGCCGCAAACGCCTTGCCGTCGACGCGCCTGATGCCCATCGCCACCCAATCGGAGATCCTCTTGCCCCGGTCGGGTCCTTCGAGCGAGCACGACACATTTGCCGGCACCGTCACCTCGGCCCCCCAGCCGCGCCCCCTCACCCAGCCATAATGGACGAGGTAGTTGGCGATCGAGGCGAGCACATCGGGCGTCGAATTCCAGATATCAGGCCGGCCGTCGCCGTCGAAATCGACGGCATGCTTCAAGAAGGAGGTCGGCATGAATTGCGGCTGGCCGAGCGCGCCGGCCCAGGACGATTTCATCGCATTGACCGGCGCCAGTCCGCGCTCGACGATTTCGAGCGCCGCCAGCACCTCGGTACGGAAGAAGTCTTTCTTGGTCGACATGAACGCCTTGGTGCCCAGCACCTCGAAGGCGTCGTAAGGCATCTTGGCCGCGCCGAATCCGGTCTCGCGGCCCCAGATCGCCAGCACGATCTCGCCTGGAACGCCATAGCGCTTCTCGATCAGCCCGAGTGTCCGGGCATTGGCGCTCTCGCGAGTCCTTCCGCCCGAGGTGACGGCGCGGATGACCTTCTCGGCGAAGTAGCTGGCCGGCGGGCCGAACTCGGCCTGATGCTGCTTCTCAGGCGTCGTCGGCTTCTCGCCGGGCAGGACGAGATCGGGCAGTTTCAGGTTCGGCTTCACGCCGAGGAAGGCCTCGCCGAAGGTCTTTTTCGAGATGCCCTTGGACTTGGCTTCGGGCCAGAGGTCGGTTTGAAGCCAGGCCTGGAACTGGTCGTCGATGGGGGCGGCTTGGGTGGGAATCGAAACGCCGAGCGCCATGACGATTACAACGAAAATCGTGACGGCCAATCCGTAGAGGCCGCGTTCCTTCGCGCCCCCCTCTGTCCTGCCGGACATCTCCCCCTCTAGGGGGGAGATCGGCCGTCGCGTTGGCTTTCGCCAATCGCCAACCTTGCAGGAAGAGCGCTGGGGGCGAAGCTGCCAATCTCCCCCCTTGAGGGGGAGATGTCCGGCAGGACAGAGGGGGGTGCCTCGCGCTGGCTTCGAAGGACGCATTCCAGTCACAGCGCGGCCCCTCTCCAATCCCCTCAAAACGCCGTCCTCGACCGCAGCGCCGCGGCCAGCGTGCCTTCGTCGAGGTAGTCGAGCTCGCCTCCGACCGGCACGCCATGCGCGAGCCGCGTCACCTTCACATCGAAGCCCGATAACTGATCGGTCAAATAGTGCGCCGTCGTCTGCCCCTCGACGGTCGCATTAACGGCGAGGATGACTTCCTTCACCTCGCCGCCGGCAACGCGGTCGACCAGCGAGCGGATGTTGAGCTGGTCGGGACCGATACCGTCGAGCGGCGACAGCGTGCCGCCCAGCACATGGTAGCGCACGTTCATAGCCGCCGCGCGCTCCAGCGCCCAGAGGTCCGAGACGTCTTCCACGACGATCAGCGTGCTGGCGTCGCGGCGTGGGTCGGTGCAGATCATGCAAGGATCGGCGGTATCGACATTGCCGCAGGTCGAGCAGATGCGCACCTTGTCGACCGCTTCGCTCATGGCGGCAGCCAGGGGCTCGAGCAGCTGTTCCTTCTTCTTGATGAGATGAAGCGCGGCGCGCCGCGCCGAACGCGGCCCTAGCCCCGGCACCTTGGCCAGGAGCTGGATCAGGCGTTCGATTTCCGGACCGGCGATTCTCTTCGACATCGCCCTGATCTAGAGCAATTCCAGGAAAAGTGCGAAGCGGTTTTCCGTCCCGAATTGCGTGCAAGGGAAAAGATGGATCAGTTCGCCGCTTCTTGAAACGGTGGACTGATCCAGGATTTTTCAGAGCGGTTTGGAACAGCCAGCAAGGGCGGAGGGCCCGCCATGCTGCCATGGCAGGGCTCAGTTGGTTTCGAGCGGCCGATCCTGGCTGGCGATCATCGCGCCGATGGCGTCGGTGTTCTCAGGTGTCGACTGGAAGCCCATCGACGCTTCCTGCGGCGCGCTGGGCACCGAAGAGACGTAGCGGCCCTTGAGCGTGCCGCCGAAACGCGAGGCGTCCGGCTCGGCCATCGGCTCCTGCATCGCCACGACCATCGGCTTCTGCGCGAGGCGGCCGGATTTCTGCGAAGGAGCAGCAGCCGTCACATAGGTCGCTTCGGCCGGAACGATTGCCGCCTTGGCCGGAAGCGTCGGTTCGGCCGCATTCATCGCGGCCTGCTTGGCCGGATCCGGGCGTACGATCGTCTTGACCACCGGCTCGGCGGAAGCCACCAGCACGGGGGCGGCAGGGTCGATTTTCTGCTGTTTGTCGGAGGCCATGGCGACCATCGGCTCGTCCGGCAGCGGCTGCCAGTTGCGGCCGCGCTTCTCATAGAAGGCGTTGCCGCCGGCCACCATGGTGTAATGCATGTTCTTGTAAGGGAAGCGCAGGCCGGCGGTGTGGAAATACATTGTGTTCTTGAGCTTGGCCTTGCGCTCGCCTTTCAGCACCGCGTTCGCGGCTTCCTCGACGTCGGGCAGCGCCCTGGAGTTCATCGGCCGCGTCAGCACGCCGGGCGCGAACTGGCCCCTCTCGCCGACGACCTCGCAGATGGTGTTGCCATGCTGGCCCGAGCGCAGCCGGTTCATCACGACCGTGCCGACGGCGATCATGCCGTCACGGCTCGACCGGTTGGACTCGAAGAACATCGCCCTTTGCAGGCATTCCTTGTCCTTCATCGTATAGGAGCGCGAGCTGAGGAAGCTCGGCGTAAGGGCGTCGGTCAGACCCGACACCGACATGCCATGGGAGGAAGTGGTCTGGCTGCAACCGGCCAGGAGCAAGGGGGAAGTGACGATGCCGATAAGCAGCAGCGGCGTCTTCCATCGCGTCGCGATCACCAAAAAAGCCTCATGTCCAGATGCCAGCCCGCCCCGAGATGTGGCAAGAATGAGACTCTTTCAGGCAAAAAGATGGCTAGAAGGTTAGCAACTTCTGGACTTGGGTAAAACTTTATGAATGCCGCGAAATGAGCCCGTGAGCATTGCCGGCAAAATGGTTAATATTGCAGGCTGGACTCAATTTCCGTTCATAATCAATTAACTGGCGGACACCGCCTCAGAAAGGCAATTTCATTCCGGGCGGGATCGGCAAGCCTGCCGTCAACGCCTTGGTCTTCTCCTGCATGATCTGCTCGACCTTATTTTTGGCGTCATTGTGGGCGGCCAGGATGAGGTCCTCCAGGATCTCGGCTTCGTCCGCCTTGATCAGAGACGGATCGATCTTCAGCGTCTTCATTTCGAACTTGCCGGTAAGCGTAATGCTGACCAGACCGCCGCCGGCCTGGCCGGTGGCTTCAAGCGTGGCGATCTCGTCCTGCATGGCCTGGAACTTGGCCTGCATTTCCTTCGCCTTGCCCATCAGGCCGAGAAGATCTTTCATCGGTTGGTCCTCATAAATGTTTCAGGTCTCGTCGTCATCGGCCGCCGGCTCGACCGGCAGGTCGGCCTCGGCCTCTTCCACATCCGGGACGTCCGGGATGCGCACATCGATGATCTTGGCGCCAGGGAAACGGGCGAGAATGGCCGCGACTACGGGATCGCTCTTGGCGTCGGAGAAGGCATTCTCGCGCTTCGTCGTCTCCATCTCGGCCAATGTCTGGCCGCCTTCTTCCTTCGACAGCGACACCAGCCAGTTGCGCCCGGTCCAGGCGCGCAGCTTAGCGGTGAGGTCGTTGAGCAGCATCTTCGGCGCGTCGTTAGTCAAGGCAACGTCGAGCCGGCCGGGCTCGATGCGAACCGGCCGCACGCAGCGTTTCAGCAGCACCTTGAAGGCCATGTCGCGATTGGCGTCGGCAAGCGCAACGATGTCGGCCAGCGATTTCACTGGAACGACAGGCGCCTCGGCGACCGGCTCCGGCGCGGGAACGAAGGTATCCGGCACAGGCTGCGCCTCGACCAGGCGCATCGTCTGCGCGCCGCCGGGGGAAGCTGGCACCCGGGTCTGCGCGACAGCAGTTGCGCTGCCATTGCCGGACCCCGCGGGTGTTCCGTTGGCGCGCGGCGCCACATTCGACTGCGGGGCCGCACCTTCCAGCGATTTCAGCGCCTCGTCCAGCGTCGGCAGGTCGGCGGCATGCGCCAGGCGGATCAACACCATTTCGCCGGCGCTGACCGGGCGGTTGGAAGACTGCACCTCAGGAATACCCTTGAGCAGCATCTGCCAGGTCCGCGACAACACGCGCACCGAAAGCGTGCCGGCGAATTCGGCGCCGCGCCGGCGCTCATCCTCGGAAAGCGAAGCATCGTCGGCTGCCGCCGGCACGAAGCGCAGGCGGGTGACGAGGTGGTTGAACTCGGCAAGATCGGTAAGCACGGCGGCCGGATCGGCGCCGGTGTCGTATTGCGCGCGGAATTCGGCCAAGGCCGCTGCGACATCGCCCTTCATGACATGCTCGAACAGGTCGATGATGCGGGCGCGGTCGGCAAGGCCGAGCATGGCTCGCACCGCCTCGGCGCTGACCGTGCCGCTGCCATGGGCGATCGCCTGGTCGAGGATGGAGAGCGAATCGCGCGCCGAGCCTTCGGCGGCCCGCGCGATCATCGCCAGCGCCTCGTCGTCGACGGTAATACCTTCCTTGGCCGCGATCGAGGACAGATGCCCGACAAGCGCGCCGGCATCGATGCGGCGGAGATCGAAGCGCTGGCAACGCGACAGGACCGTTATCGGAACCTTGCGTATCTCGGTGGTGGCGAAGATGAATTTGACGTGCGGCGGCGGCTCTTCCAGCGTCTTCAGCAGGCCGTTGAAGGCCTGGGTGGAGAGCATGTGCACTTCGTCGATGATGTAGACCTTGTAGCGCGCCGAGACCGGTGCGTAGCGCACCCGGTCGATGATGTCCCTGATGTCGTCGATGCCGGTATGGGAGGCGGCGTCCATCTCGATGACGTCGACATGGCGGCCTTCCATGATCGCCTGGCAATGCTCGCCGAGGATCGAAAGGTCGACGGAGGGCTGGTCGACGGTTGCGGTTTTGTAGTTGAGGGCCCGCGCCAGGATGCGCGCGGTCGTCGTCTTGCCGACACCGCGCACGCCGGTCAACATCCAGGCCTGGGCGATGCGGCCGGTGGCAAAGGCGTTGGTCAGCGTGCGAACCATCGGCTCCTGGCCGATCAGCTCGGAGAAATTCGAAGGGCGGTATTTGCGCGCCAGGACGCGATAAGCGGCGGCCTTGCCAGTCTCCAGGCTTTGTGGCCCCAAATTTCCGGCTTCGCTCATTCGCCGTCAAAAGCTCCCAGGACCGCGACGGAAGGCGGCCGATTCCTGCGCATAGTCTCACCCGCACGGCTTGGCGCCGTCAATGTCGCGGGAGAAAGGCGAAGAGGTGGGAGGCTGGAACAATGACCCGTTCCGGGCTCGTTAGGGCTGCTTCCTTCCGGACCTGACCCGGTTGGCGAGTGGATCGTCCACCACCAACCTCCCGCGCTCCATATCGGCAATTCAGCGGCGAAATGCAAGGGCCGAGCTGCAACCCGCAACCGCATCGAAGGCGGAAAGTCCTTCAAATCGATAATGGCGGTCAATGAATCGCTTGCAGCCACCCTGCCGCCGCTCTAGCGTTCCTGGTTTGGAAAATGCTTGCAACAAAAGCGAAGGAAACGCTCATGCTGCCGGGCCTCGAGGCCGGATTCACGCTGGACGCCCGGCTGGAGGCGGACAGCGAGCAGCTTTTGTGGCTTGGCCTTTGCGAGCTCAGGCTGATGAACGACCGCCGCTGGCCATGGCTGGTTCTGGTGCCACAGCGGCCGGGCGTGGAGGAAATTCACGACCTGACGCCGCTCGACCAGGCGATGCTGACCTTCGAGACCAATATGGTGGCGCAGGCGCTGAAGCGGGTGACCGGATGCACCAAGATCAACACCGGCGCGCTCGGCAACATCGTGCGTCAGCTGCATGTCCACGTCGTCGCCCGCTCGGAGGGCGATCCCGGCTGGCCGGGACCGGTCTGGGGCTATGGCATACGCGAGCCCTACCAGCGCTCCGATATCAGGCGGTTTGCCGAAACGATCAAGGCGGCGCTATAAGCTGACCAGTGTCCATCCGCACATCGAGCCCACCCGAGTTTCCATGAGCTTCCGCCTGTTCGACGCGCCCTTGCGCGAGCCCAGCCAATTCGTCGGTTTCGCCGGCAACCGCATCGATCGGCAGTCCGAGAACCGCGCCGATGATGCGGTCGAAAAAGCGCTGGCCGACCAGGCCGCGCGGCTGATGCTGATGCATGCCGGCCGGCTCTATCTCAAACTCGAGGATGGCACGTTCGACCCCTGGTTCAGGACGGATGAGAGTGGAGCTTTCGAAGCCGCACTCGATCGCGGCGTGCTGCTCGGCTTCTCTGACAGCGGGCCGGTGCTGGCCGTGCCCGCCGGCATCGAGCCGGAAAAGCTGCCCGAGACGATCAAGGCGATCGACTATCGTTCCGTCTATATGCAAGGGCTGGTCGACGAGGCGGCGGCCGGCGCGCTGGCGCAAGGCGCGGCGCTGCTTGCCTGGCACGTAAGCCATGCCTTCTGCTCCAAATGCGGTAACCGCTCGGAGATGCGCGCCGGCGGCTACCGGCGCCATTGCCCTGCCTGCGGCACCGACCATTTCCCGCGCACCGATCCGGTGGCAATCATGCTGACGGTGACGCGCGAGAAATGCCTATTGGGGCGCGGCAGGCATTTCGCGCCGGGCATGTATTCGGCGCTTGCAGGCTTCATCGAGCCGGGCGAGACAATCGAGGCGGCGGTACGGCGCGAGACGCTCGAAGAGGCCGGCATCCGGCTCGGCCGCGTCGTCTACCACGCCAGCCAGCCCTGGCCGTTCCCCTATTCGCTGATGATCGGCTGCTTCGGCGAGCCCCTTAACGAGGATATCCAGGCCGACCTCAACGAGCTGGAGGACTGCCGCTGGTTCTTCCGCGACGAGGTGCGCACCATGCTGGACAGACAGCATGCCGAGGGCCTGATTACACCGCCGAAAGGGGCAATCGCCCATCACCTCATCCGCGCCTGGGTCGACAGCGAATAGGAGCCGAGACATGATCCGCCACACCGTCGTGTTCACTTTGAAGCATCCGCTGCAATCGCTGGAGACGAAGCGCTTCCTGCACGATGCGAAGAAGATCCTGACCGGGATCAAGGGCGTCACGCATTTCGAGCAGTTGCGGCAGGTGAGCCCGAAGAACGATTACCAGTTCGGCTTCTCGATGGAATTCGCCGACCAGGCGGCCTATACTCGCTACAACGAGCACCCCGACCATGTCGCCTTCGTGCGCGACCGCTGGGTGCCCGAGGTCGAGAAGTTCATGGAGATCGACTACGTGCCGTTGGGGTTTGGCTGAACGACAGCGCTGACATCGAGACTAGCGCCTCCCGTGACATCGTCATGCCAGGGCGGAGCGTAGCGGAGACCCTGGAATGCCGTGACTCTGCCGAAGGTGCAGCGGAGCAGAATTCTGGACCATCGCAGCGCGTCGAAGTCACGGAATGGATCCTCGGGTCTGCGCGCGTCGCTTCGCTCCTTGCTCCGCCCGTGGATGACGAAGCTCGAAGGCCTCTGCCAATCCCCGAGGGGTAGTCGTGCCCTTTGAGCCCTCAGCTTACGGACCGAAGACCGTTCAGTCCGCTACCTTCCACTGCTCGCGCGAGGCGCTGGCCGGATAGACGCCGAGGATGCGCATCTCGCGCGAGAAGAAGCGCAGCTCGTCCAGCGCCAGCTTGACCAGCGGATCGTCCGGGTGGCCCTCGATGTCGGCGTAGAACAGCGTCGCGGTGAAGGCGCCTAACTGGTAGCTCTCGAGCTTGGTCATGTTGATGCCGTTGGTGGCGAAGCCGCCCATGGCCTTATAGAGCGCGGCCGGCACGTTGCGGACACGGAAGATGAAGGTGGTCATCATCTTGGCGTCTGGCGCGGGGCGCTCCGCCCATTGCTTGTTCTTGGTCAGCACGACGAAGCGGGTGACGTTGGAGTCGGTGTCCTCGACATTCTTCTCGACGATGTCGAGCCCATAGAGCTCGGCGGCTAAAGCCGGCGCCAGCGCGGCCATGGTGCGGTCCCTGACCTCCGACACCATCTTGGCCGAACCCGCCGTGTCGCCGGCGACCACAGGCTTCCAGCCGTTCTTGCGGATATATTTGCGGCACTGGCCGAGCGCGTGGATGTGGCTGTGGACGGTCCTGATCTCTTCGCGCTTCACGCCCGGCAGCACCATGAGCTGGAAATGGATCGGCAGGAAATATTCGCCGACGATGTGCAGCTTCGATTCCGGCAAGAGGTGGTGGATGTCGGCGACGCGGCCGGCGATGGTGTTCTCGATCGGAATCATGGCGAGATCGGCCTTGCCGGTCTCGACCGCGTTGAAGGCATCCTCGAAGGTCGGGCACGGCAACGGCTCCATCGCGGGGAACATGTTGCGGCACGCCGTGTCGGAATTGGCGCCGGGCTCGCCCTGGAAGGAAATTCTGTTGGTCTTTTCAGGCATGCTGATGTCTCATTTTGAAAGGATTTGCCTGGCGCGTTCGAGATCGTGCGGCGTGTCGACGCCGAGCGGCACGGAATGGACGATCTCGGCGTCGATGCGCATGCCGGCTTCCAGCGCGCGCAGCTGCTCCAGCCGCTCGCGACGCTCCAGCGGCGACGGCTTCAGTGCGACGAAACGTTCCAGCGCGGCGCGGCGATAAGCGTAGAGGCCGATGTGATGGTAGAGCGGCCCCTCGCCCCAGGGCGCAGTGGCGCGGGTGAAATAGAGGGCTCGCAACCGTGTCGACGACAGCGGCGAGCCGACGATCTTGACGACATTGGGATTGGTCTTCTCCTCGTCGCGCACGATCTCGACGCCGAGCGTGGCGATATCGACCGATTTGTCCTCAAACGGCCGCAGCGACGCGCCGATGATTTCGGGGGCGATGGTCGGCAGATCGCCCTGGATGTTGACGATCGTTTGCACCCGCTTTTCGGGGTCGAGCGCCGTCAGCGCCTCGAAGATGCGGTCGGAGCCCGATTCGTGATCCGCTCGGGTCATGACAGCCTCGAAACCATGCGCCCGCACGGCTTGCGCGACCGCTTCCGTGTCAGTCGCCACGACCACACGGCCAAGCCCGGCCTCGGCCCCGCGCCGGGCGACATGGACGATCATCGGCACGCCCGCAATCTCGGCCAGCGGCTTGCCCGGCAGGCGCGTGGAGGCCATGCGGGCGGGGATCAGGATCAAGGTCGACATCGGATTTCAGGGCAGCCGAAAAAAGCGGATGGAAAAGTGGCAAAAGGTCTCACTGGAAGCGCCCTTATAGGTGTTGCAACGCCAGAGCAAAAGACCTAGTTTCCGCGCGGTTTGACTGGCCTTTCAGGGCAGTTCGCGATACCGACGGACGGAGTGGACGGGACGGTCCGCCGGAAAAGGGAGCAAGGGGCGTATGGATTCCAACGAAGTCAACAAGCTGCTCGGCGGATTTCTTGGAACCTGCTTCATCGTCTTTTCCATAGGCCTCGTCTCGGACGGGCTGTTCGCCTCCCCGACGCCCGAAAAGCCCGGCTTCGCCATCGAAGCGCAGGAACCGGCCGAAGGCGGTCCGGCTGCTCCCGCGGCGGCAGCCAAGCCGATCGCCGACCTGCTCGCCACCGCCAATGTCGAGGCGGGCGCCGCGATCTTCAAGAAATGCCAGGCCTGCCATTCCGGCGAAAAAGGCGGTCCGAACAAGGTCGGTCCGGATCTTTGGGACATCGTCGACCGCCCCGTCGCCGAGCATGAAGGCTTCGCCTATTCGGCCGGCATGAAGGATTTCTCCAAGGGCGGCCAGGAGCACTGGACCTACGACAATCTCAACCACTTCATCACCTCGCCGAAGAAGTTCGTGAAGGGCACGGCGATGGGCTTCGCCGGCCTGCCGAAGGATGAAGACCGCGCCAATGTGATCGCCTATCTGCGCACGCTGTCGGACAATCCGAAGCCGCTGCCGCAGCCGGGTGCTTCGGCGGAAGCCAAGCCGGCGGAAGGTGCCGCGCCGGCCAAGCCGGCCGAGGGAACCGCTCCGGCCAAGCCGGCCGAGGGAACCGCTCCGGCCAAGCCCGCCGCGCCCGCTCAATAAACAATTCGTCATAGAGACTTCCTTGGAAAAGCCGGGTTCGTCCCGGCTTTTCTGTTAGGAAAGCTGCATGGACCGCGACAAAGGCGGCACTTGCGGTTTCCACCCGCGTCAAATGATCTAGATTGCGGGTGGGCAGCGCAATTCAGGAAGGGAGAACCGGTTTCCGTCCGGAATTGCGTCGAAACAAAACGATAGAGCGGTTGTCGTTTCCGGGAAACGATGAACCGCTCTGGAGTGCGCGACGAGGAGAACGCATGAAGGTTGGCCGTTTCCGCACGCTTTTCGCATCGGCGTTCGCGCTCGCCTTCGCCGCCAGCTTGCAGGCCGGCTTCGCCGATGAATGGCGCACGACGTCGTCGCTGATCGGACCTTCGAAGTATGGCGAGAATTTTCAGCATTACGACTACGTCAATCCAGATGCGCCGAAGGGCGGCACCTACAACTCCGTGGTCACCGGCACCTTCGACAGCTTCAACCCCTATATCGTGCAGGGATCGCCGGCCGCGGGGCTGGTCGGTTTCGGCGGCGGGCTGCTCTACGACACGCTGATGGATCAGGCGACCGACGAGGGCAGCGTCAGCCACCCCTTGGTCGCCGAGGCTTATAAATATCCCGCCGACTATTCGTCCGCGACCTATCGGCTCGATCCACGAGCGAAATGGCATGACGGCCAGCCGATCACTGTCGACGACGTGGTCTGGTCGTTCAATGTGCTGAAAGCGAACGCCCCGCAATACAACCGCTATTTCGAGAACGTCACCGACGCTGTAGCCATCTCCGACCGCGAGGTCGAATTCCATTTCAACCAGAAGGGCAACCGCGAGTTGCCCAAGATCATGGGCGATCTGGTCGTGCTGCCGAAGCACTGGTGGGAAGGGACTGACGCCAGCGGCAAGAAGCGAGACATCACGCGCCCAACGCTGGAGCCGCCGCTGGGCTCCGCGGCCTACAAGATCGCCAGCTTCAAGCCGGGCTCGGAAATCGTCTGGCAGCGCGTCCCCGATTATTGGGGCGCCAAGCTGCCGGTGAAGATCGGCCGCGAGAATTTCGACACCCAGCGCTTCACCTACATTCTTGACGATAATGCCGCCTGGCAGGCCTTCACCAAGGGTGGGCTGGACGACATCAAGCCGGAAAACAGCTCTCGGCGATGGAATACGGCGTATAATTTTCCGGCGGTGAGCGCCGGCGACGTGGTCAAGCAGGTGTTCAAGACCACCTCGCCGGAACCCATGCAGGCCTTCATACTCAACCAGAGACGACCGCTGTTCCAAGACCGCCTCGTGCGCGAGGCTCTGACGCTTCCGTTCGACTTCGAAACGATGAACCGCACGCTCTTCTACAATTCGAACACACGCACCCATAGCTACTTCCAGGGCACGGAGCTGGCGTCGAGCGGACTGCCGCAGGGCAAAGAGCTGGAAATCCTGGAGAAATACCGAGACAAGCTGCCGCCTGAATTGTTCACTCAGGAATTCAAGCTGCCGGTCTATGACTCGCCGCAGGCGGAACGGAAATATCTGAAGCAGGCGGTCGACCTGTTCGCCCAAGCTGGCTGGGTGATCAAGGGCGGCAAGATGGTGAACGCCAAGACCGGCGCGCCGTTCAAGTTCGAGATCCTTGGCTGGAACGACACCGATCAAGTGATCTCCAGCCCCTGGATCGCCAATCTGCGCAAGATCGGCGTCGACGCCAATCTGCGCATGATCGACCAGACGCAGTACATCAACCGCGTCAATAATTTCGATTATGACGTCATCACCAGCCAGTTACAGCAGTCGGAATCGCCCGGCAACGAGCAACGCGATTTCTGGAGCTCGAAGGCCGCCGACACGCCCGGATCGCGCAATTATTCCGGCATCAAGAACCCGGTCGTTGACGCGCTCGTCGACCGCATCATCTTCGCCACCGACCGCGACGACCTGGTCGCCGCGACCCATGCGCTCGACCGTGTCCTTCTGTGGAACTACTACGTCGTTCCGCAATACTATCGCGCGGTGGTTTGGCTCGCCTACTGGAACAAATTCGGCATGCCGGATAAGCAGCCCAGCTACCGCGGCGCCGATATCGATTCCTGGTGGATCGACACGGCCAGGGAAAAGGCGCTGGCCGCCAAGTACAAAGGCCTCAATTGATGGAGCGGCGGACTTTGCTTCCTCGCCGCGACTTCCTGGCGCTCGGCGCCGCGGCCACGGCCGCCGCGTTGCTGCCGGGCCGGGCCTTTGCAGATACTCCGACCGGCATCAGGCTGCATGGCCTGTCGGCCTTCGGCGACCTGAAATACAAGCCCGACTTCGCCCATTTCGACTATGTCGATGTCGATGCGCCGCAAGGCGGCACCTTCAACTTCTCGCCGCCCAATTGGGGTGCCAACCAGAGCCCGCAGACCTTCAACACGCTGAATTCGTTCGTCCCCAAGGGCGATTCCCCGCAGCGCATGGAAATGTGCTTCGATTCCCTGATGGTGCGGGCGCTCGACGAGCCGGATGCGGCCTATGGATTGATCGCCGAGAGTGTCACGATCTCCGACGACCGCAACACCTTCACCTTCTCGCTGCGCCCGCAGGCGCGCTTCCATGACGGCACGCCGCTCGCCGCCGAAGACGTCGCCTTCACCTTCAAGCTGCTGAAGGACAAAGGGCATCCGGACTATGCGCTGTCGCTGACGCATCTGGCAGACGCCGTGGCGAAGGACACCCACACGGTCGAGCTCAAATTCTCGGGCAAGCAGTCGGCCCGCACCATCCTCAACGTCGTCGGATTCCCTATCCTTTCGAAGGCCTTCTTTACGGCCAACCCGTTCGATTCCTCGCAGCTCAATCCGCCGCTCGGCTCAAGCGCCTACAAGGTCGGGCGCTGGTCGGCGGGCGCCTGGATCGAATATGAGCGGGTGGCCGACTATTGGGGCAACGACCTGCCGGTCAATCGCGGCCTGAACAATTTCGGGCGCATCCGCATCGAATTCTACCAGGATCGAACGGCCGGGTTCGAGGCCTTCAAGAAGGGCGAGATCCTCTACCGCGAGGAGTTTACGTCGCGCGTCTGGGCGACGGCCTACGACTTTCCAGCTTTTACCGCAGGCAAGGTGGTCAAGCACGAATTCCCCGCCGAAACGGTGCCCTCGATGCAGGCCACCGCGGTCAACCAGCGGCGTGAGCAGTTCAAGGACCCGCGCGTGCGGCAGGCGATCGCGCTCTGCTTCGATTTCGAATGGACACGGCGCAACTTCTTCTATGGTTCCTATGAGCGCTCGCAATCCTGCTTCGAGAAATCCGACTTCCGGGCCGCGGGCTTGCCGACGCCGCAGGAGCTGGCGCTGCTGGAGCCGTTGCGCGACCAGCTGCCGCCAGAGACCTTCGGCGAGGCGGTGACGCAACCGCCGTCGGACGGCTCCGGACGAGACCGCAAGCAGCTGAGCGCGGCGCTGAAACTGCTCGCACAGGCCGGTTGGAAACGCTCCGGCGATTTCGTGGTCAACGACAAGGGCGGGCGGCTGGCCGCCGAATTCCTGGTCGACGACGAAACATTCGTGCAGGTCTATTCGCCCTGGGTCGCCAACATGAAGGCCATCGGCATCGATGCCTCGATCCGCCTGGTGGATTCGGCGCAATATCAGCTCAGGCAATCGACATTCGATTTCGACCTGCTCTCGGCGGCCTTCAATTTCAGCGCCACGCCGACCCGCGACGATCTGGAAATTTTCTTCCATTCGCGCAGCGCCTCAGTATCGGGTTCACGCAACCTGTCGGGCGTTGCAAGCCCGGCAATCGATGCGCTGATCGATACCGTCGGCGCCGCCAAGGATCGTGAAAGCCTGACCACCGCCATGCGCGCGTTGGACCGGGCCTTGCGCGCGCGGCGCGATTGGATTCCAAGTTGGTATCTGGCGAATCACCGAAGCGCCTATTGGGACATGTTCGGCTTCCCCGAACAGAAACCCGATTTCGGCTTTCCGGTCGAGGCGCTGTGGTGGTTCGACAAGGGCAAGGCGGCAAAGATTGGCAAAGCCTGACATCACTGTTCGCGCGGGGCCCGTCGCCTGATGGGCGCCTATATCCTGCGCCGCATTCTTCTGATGATCCCGACGCTGTTCGGCATCATGGCGATCTCCTTCGCGGTCATCCAGTTCGCGCCGGGCGGGCCGGTCGAGCAGGTAATCGCTCGGCTGACCAACCAGGGCGGCAACGACCGCCTCGGCAGCGGTGGCGGCGACGCCGCCGGCGGCAATTTCGACGTTGCCGGCGATGTCGGCTCGAAATATCGCGGCGCGCAGGGGCTCGATCCCGAATTCATCAAGAAGCTGGAAAAGCAGTTCGGCTTCGACAAGCCGCCGCTCGAGCGCTTCGGCATGATGCTGTGGAACTATATCCGCTTCGATTTCGGCGACAGCTATTTCCGCGATATCTCGGTGCTGAACCTGATCCTGGAGAAGATGCCCGTCTCCATCTCCATCGGCCTGTGGATCACGCTTCTGTCCTACCTGATCTCGATCCCGCTCGGCATCCGCAAGGCGGTGAAGGACGGCTCGACCTTCGACGTGTGGACCAGCGGCGTCGTCATCGTCGGCTATGCCATTCCAGGCTTCCTGTTCGGCATCATGCTCATGGTGCTGTTCGCAGGCGGTTCGTTCTGGGACTGGTTTCCGCTGCGCGGCATCGTTTCTGACAATTGGGATCAGCTCTCCTGGCCGGGCAAGATCGCCGATTATTTCTGGCACATGACGCTGCCGCTGACGGCGCTCGTGCTCTCGGCTTTCGCGACGACCACCCTGCTCACCAAGAACTCCTTCCTTGAAGAAATCCGCAAGCAATATGTGGTGACGGCGCGCGCCAAGGGGCTGTCGGAGCACAAGGTGCTCTACGGCCACGTCTTCCGCAACGCCATGCTGATCGTCATCGCCGGCTTTCCCGGCGCCTTCATCTCGGCCTTCTTCACCGGCTCGCTGCTGATCGAGAACATCTTCTCGCTCGACGGCCTCGGCCTGCTCGGCTTCAAATCGGTGATCGACCGCGACTATCCAGTGGTGTTCGCCACCCTCTACATCTTCTCGCTGCTCGGCCTGTTTGTCGGCCTTCTGTCCGACCTGATCTACACCTGGGTCGATCCGCGCATCGACTTCGAGCGGAGAGACATCTGATGGCCGAGGCCGCGATAGAAAGCGCGCGGGCGCGGCCTCGCAGGCCATTTCTGTCGCCGCTCAACCAGCGGCGGTTGCAGAATTTCAAAGCCAACCGGCGCGGCTACTGGTCGCTCTGGATCTTCCTGTTGCTGTTCGTGCTGTCGCTGTTTTCCGAGCTGATCGCCAACGACAAGCCGATCATCGCCTCCTACAAGGGCGAGATCCTGTTTCCGGTCCTGGTCGCCTATCCGGAGGAGAAGTTCGGCGGTTTCTATGCCGTCACCGATTATCGCGATCCGGTGATCCAGGACGAGATCAACTCCAATGGCTGGATGATCTGGCCGCCGGTCCGCTACTCCTATCAGACGGTCAACAACGCCATTCCGGAACCGGCGCCGGCAAAGCCGTCCTGGCTTTACGACAAGAAGACGCGCTGCAGCCAGTACCCGCAAGGCGAGGCCGACGCCAACTGCACCGTCGGCAACTGGAACTGGCTGGGCACGGACGATCAGGCCCGCGACGTGCTGGCGCGCGTGCTCTATGGCTTCCGCATCTCGGTTCTGTTCGGCCTGATCCTGACGCTCGGCTCGTCGCTGATCGGCGTCGCGGCCGGCGCGGTGCAAGGCTATTTCGGCGGCTGGACCGACCTTCTCTTCCAGCGTTTCATCGAGATCTGGTCGGCGATCCCGGTGCTCTATCTGCTGCTCATCATCTCGGCCATCCTGCCGCCCGGCTTCTTCATCCTGCTCGGCCTGATGCTCCTGTTTTCATGGGTGGCGCTGGTCGGCGTGGTGCGGGCCGAATTCCTGCGCGCGCGCAACTTCGAATATGTCAACGCGGCACGCGCGCTGGGCGTGCCAAACCTCACCATCATGTTCCGCCACCTTTTGCCGAACGCCATGGTGGCGACGCTGACCTTCCTGCCCTTCCTGCTCTCTGGCTCAATCTCGACGCTGACCTCGCTCGACTATCTCGGCTTCGGCCTGCCGCCGGGCTCGGCCTCGCTCGGCGAATTGCTCAAACAGGCGCAGCGCAACCTCAACGCCCCCTGGCTCGGCATCTCCGGCTTCATCGTGATCTCGCTGATGCTGTCCCTGCTGGTCTTCATCGGCGAGGCGACGCGTGACGCCTTCGATCCGCGCAAGACGTTCAAATGAGCCAAGCCCTCCTTTCCGTCCAGGACCTGAGCGTCGCCTTCGCGCAAGGCGGCAAGCAGGCGATCGCCGTCGATCACATCTCATTCGACATCGCCAAGGGCGAGACGCTGGCCCTGGTGGGCGAATCCGGCTCGGGCAAATCGGTCTCGGCGCTGTCGGTGCTGAAGCTCCTGCCCTATCCCGCCGCCAGCCATCCGTCGGGCAGGATCCTGTTCAGTGGGGCCAACCTGCTCGCCATGGACGAGAAGGCGTTGCGCGGCGTGCGCGGCAACAAGATCACCATGATCTTCCAGGAGCCGATGACCTCGCTCAACCCGCTGCACACGATCGAGCAGCAGATCGTCGAGGTGCTGCAACTGCATCAGGGCCTGCGTGACCAAGCCGCGCGCGCCCGCACGCTGGAACTGCTCACCGAGGTCGGCATCCGCGATCCGCAAAAACGCCTCGACGCCTATCCGCACCAGCTCTCCGGCGGCCAGCGCCAGCGCGTCATGATCGCCATGGCTCTGGCCAACGAGCCGGAGCTTCTGATCGCCGACGAGCCGACGACCGCGCTCGACGTCACCGTGCAGGCGCAGATCCTGGAACTGCTGGCGGAGCTCAAAGCCCGCAAGGGCATGTCGCTCCTGTTCATCACGCATGATCTCGGCATCGTGCGCAGGATCGCCGACCGCGTCTGCGTCATGACCAAGGGCAAGATCGTGGAGAGCGGCCCGACCAGGGAAATATTCGCCAATCCGCGGCATGACTATACAAAGCATCTGCTCGCGGCCGAGCCGAAGGGCAAGCCGCCCACAACCGACCCGGGCGCCAAATCCGTCATGACCGGCAAGGACATCAAAGTCTGGTTCCCGATCAAGAAAGGCTTCTTCCGCACCACGGTCGACCATGTGAAGGCCGTGGATGGCATCGACGTCACAGTGCGGGCCGGCCAGACCCTTGGCGTCGTCGGCGAATCCGGTTCGGGCAAGACGACGCTGGGTCTGGCGCTCGCGCGGATGATCTCCTCGACCGGCACGATCAATTTCAACGGACGCGACATCAACCAGCTCTCTTTCGGCGCCATGCGGCCGCTGCGGCGCGAATTGCAGATCGTCTTCCAGGATCCGTTCGGATCGCTCAGCCCGCGCCTTTCGGTCTCCGAGATCATCGAGGAAGGGCTGAAGATCCACGAGCCGAAGCTCTCGGCCGACCAGCGCGACAACAAGGTGATCGCCGTGCTGAAGGAGGTCGGCCTCGATCCCGAAACGCGCCACCGCTACCCGCACGAGTTTTCCGGCGGCCAGCGCCAGCGCGTCGCCATCGCCCGCGCCATGGTGCTCAACCCGCGTTTCGTCATGCTCGACGAGCCGACCTCGGCGCTCGACATGAGCGTGCAGGCGCAGGTGGTCGACCTTTTGCGCAGCCTGCAGGCCAAGCACAATCTCGCTTATCTCTTCATCAGCCATGACCTCAAGGTCGTCCGCGCCCTTGCCAACGACGTCATCGTCATGCGCAATGGCCAGATCGTCGAGGCGGGACCTTCCGAGCAGATTTTCAGCAGCCCGCAAACCGACTATACGCGGGCGCTCATGGCGGCGGCCTTCAAGATCGAGACCGCGCCGACCGGCGTGGTCAGCGAGTAACCCGACCGGTACTGGCGAACAGGGAAGAAAAATCCGAGAATGGAAAAAGGCAAAATCCTGCTTGCCCTCACGGGCATCCACCCGCAGCGCTGGCACGAGTTGCTCTCGGCCGAGCGCGAGGTCGTGCTGGAGCCGAACGGCGCCGACGACCCGTCGATCACCTATGCGGTGGTGTGGAAGCAGAAGCCGAACCTCCTCAAATCGCTGCCCAATCTGCGCGCCATCTTCTCGATCGGCGCCGGCGTCGACCACATCTTTGCCGATCCCGGCCTGCCCGACGTGCCGATCGTCAAGATCGTCGCCGACAATCTTACCCAGTACATGGTCGAATATGTCGTCTGGCGCGTGCTCGACCACCATCGTCAGGCGTCGCTTTACCGGGCCCAGCAGCAGAAGAAGATTTGGCACGAGCCGCCGCAACGGGTGGCCGGCGACGTCTCCGTCGGCATCATGGGGCTTGGCAGTCTTGGCCGCGCCGCGGCTTCGGCGTTGTTGTCGCTCGGCTTCGCCGTCAACGGATGGTCGCGCAGCGAGCGGCCGATGAAGGGCGTTTCGACCTATGCCGGCGAGGCGGGGCTAATCCCCTTCCTCAATGCCACCGATATCCTGGTCGTGCTTCTGCCGCTCACGCCGCAGACCCAAGGCATCGTCAATTACGGGCTGCTCAAGGAACTGCGCCGGCGCAACGGCCTTGGCGGCGCCGTGCTGATCAATGCCGGGCGCGGACGGCTGCAGAAGGATGCCGACATTTTGCGCGCGCTGGACGACGGCACGCTGAAGGAAGCGAGCCTCGACGTGTTCGAGGTCGAACCGCTGCCGAAGACCAGCCCGTTGTGGAGCCATCCGAAAGTGTTCGTCACGCCGCATGCGGCGGCGACGTCGGATCCCGCTCACCTGGTACCCATCATGCTGCGTCAGATGGCAGCTTACGAGCGCGGCGAGAAGCTCGATAACCTGGTCGACCGAGAGGCGGGGTATTAGTCGGGAGTCAGACCCCATTCGTGGAAGCGCTGTTTGATCGCCGGCAGCGAACACAGTTGCAGCTTCGGCAGATCGAGTTCTTCGAACATTGCCCGGTATTTCCTGCGGTTTCGCGGCGTGGTGACGGCGATGTGGTGGATCATGTCCCATTTGACGCTGTCGCGCCCGCCTACCAGCGCGCCGTGCCGCTTGGTCTCGAACAGCGTTCGCCGAAAGTAGCGCAACAGACTCGCTGGGGTAGAGATGTCCAGCAGGATCAAGCCTGTCGCCCGCCGAAGGCGCTGCGGCATGCAAACTGAATAATTTCCGTCCATCACCCAGCGCTCGCAGGCTATCGCAGCATCGTGCAGGGCGATGAATTCCTCCCTCGGACGCTGCTGCCAATCCGTATCGGGCAGATGAAAGAGCTGATCGAGGTGAACGGCTTCCAGCCCGCGCTTGCGCGCGATCGCGTTGGCAAGGGTGGACTTACCGCTGTTGGACGGTCCCAGGATACAGATGCGGTCGCCGAGGTCCCAGAGATTCATCGGTTGATCTTTCAAGCGCGGTCAAACGCTCGCCGGTCCAGCCGAGCGTTAAACGGAATATCGAATATCGGACACTCAGGAAGGCTTCGAGCCGGGTAGCCCGAGCGTCTCCTTTTTCTTCGGCTTGCCGCAGTCGCGGCGTTCGATCGAGCGATTCATGGCGTCGATCTCGCCGCTCGCCTTGTTGCTGGCGCGCTGCGCCTTGGAGCGCGTGTCAGGTATGAACGGGCCGAAGCCCATGGCTGGATTGGAAAAGGTCGGCTTGGCGGTGACGGGCAGATTGTTCTGCCGCGCCAGTTGATTGCGCTGCGCCAGCAATTGGTCGCAAGGCACATCGTCATATTGCAATGAGGATTGGACATCCTCGTCCTGACGCTCGGCCATCGACGTGCCGCCGACACAGCCGGCCACCGTCAGGCAAGACGCCAATGCAACCATGGTCCAGCGCATGGATATCTCCTTGCGACATTCGCCCCTTACAATCCGACATGCGATTTGGGCTTTTTCGGGGGCAGAGAATTAATACAACGTCGGCGGGACAGCACCCCCCTCTGTCCTGCCGGACATCTCCCCCGCAAGGGGGGAGATTGGCAGTTTTCGGCCTGCCGCCCTTCCTGCGGCGCTGGCGATTGGCGAAAGCCAGCGCGACATCCGATCTCCCCCCTTGCGGGGGAGATGGCCGGCAGGCCAGAGGGGGGTGGGAAGGATCGCGGCATTGGCGATCCTTTACACCGGATGTCCTTTCCCAGCCAGGATGGCCAGGCCCGCGACCGGATCACGCCGGTCATGCCGGATGACCATGCTTTCGAGCGACAGAACCGCAAGCCCGTTGGCGCAAAGCACGCGCCGCGCATAGGCCTCGGAATGGGCGTAACGCCGCGACGGCAAAAGGGCAAAATCGCCGCCGCCGGCAAGCGTCTCGAGCGAAAAGGCGAACAGGCCATCCTCGGCAAGCATGCCGGCCACCGCGCCGACGATGCCTTCGAGCGCGCCGAGATAGATGAACACGTCGGCCGCGACCACGAGGTCGGCCCTGTCGCCGGTGTAAGAGAAATGCTGGAGATCGGCCTTGGCGAGCCGGTCATAGATGCCCTTGGCTTTCGCCTTCCTCAGCATGCCGGCCGAGATGTCGTAACCCTCCAGCCGGTCGGCGAGCAGCCGCAGCCTTTCGCCCATCAGGCCGGTGCCGCAACCGAGGTCGAGGGCCAGCCGGAACCGGCCGGGCCTTGCCTTGCGTATGGCGCGCTCGAGAAAATCCGGCAGCCCGTAGCCGAGCTTCCCGACAAGCGCGTCCTCGAAACTGTCGGCATAGTGATCGAACAAGGTCTCGACAAAGGCGCTGGGCGGCGCCGCGGCGGCCGGCGCCTTGCCGATCAGCTCGAGCTTGAGCGCGGCGCCAAGGCGGTCCGCGGGCTCGAGCTTCAGCGCCATGGCCCAGGCCTGCGCGGCTTGGTCGAGCAGGCCTGCCGCCTCCTGCATCTCGCCGAGGCGAAACCAGCCCGCCGCCCATTGCGGCGCCAGTTCCAGCGCGCCAAGCAGAAGCTCGGCCGCCTGCGCCAGCTCGCCCGAGGCGAGCAGCGTCTCGGCGAAATCGGCGCGACGATCGGCGTTCAAATCGCCCGAGGAGGCCTGGAGCGGTTTCATCTTTTGAAAAATCCCACCGGCGAGGCAGAGCCGGCAAGGGGCTGTAGGACGAGTCAGCAGTCTCTTGCAACAGGCTTCCCGAGGCAAATTTAGCCACTATGTTCAAAGCCATGCGCGCCAGCGACCTGCTCAAGCCCCGGCCGGAGGGCCTCTACTGCCCGCCCGGCGATTTCTTCATCGATCCGGTACGGCCCGTCGGGCGGGCGCTGATCACGCATGGCCATTCCGACCATGCGCGTTCCGGCCACCGCTCGGTGCTGGCCACGCAAGAGACGCTCGACATCATGGGGCTGCGTTACGGCGAGGATTTCGCCGAAACCACGCAGGCGGCTGCTTTCGGCCAGACAATCGACATCAACGGCGTCGCCGTCACCTTCCATCCGGCCGGGCATGTGCTGGGCTCGGCGCAGATCTGCGTCGAGCATGCGGGCATGCGCATCGTCGCTTCCGGCGACTACAAGCGTCAGAAGGACGCCACCTGCCTGCCGTTCGAGCCTATCCGATGCGATGTCTTCATCACCGAAGCAACCTTCGGCCTGCCGGTGTTTCGCCATCCGCCGGACCAGGACGAGATCGCGCGCGTGCTCAAATCGGCGGCGCAATTTCCCAAACGCTCGCATCTGATCGGCGCCTATGCGCTCGGCAAGGCGCAGCGCGTGATGCGGCTGTTGCGCGACGCCGGCTACGACAGGCCGATCTATATCCATGGCGCGCTGGCCAAGCTCAGCGAATATTATCAGAGCCAAGGCATCGATCTCGGCAAGCTCGAGCCGGGGACGGTGGAAAGCCGCGGCAAGGCCGATTTCGCCGGCGCGATCGTCGTCGGCCCGCCATCTGCCTTCGCCGATCGCTGGGCGCGGCGTTTCCCGGATCCGATCTCCTGCTTCGCCTCGGGATGGATGCGCATCCGCCAGCGCGCCAAGCAAGGCGGCGTCGAGCTGCCGCTGATCATTTCCGACCATGCCGATTGGGACGAGCTGATCATCACGATCAAGGAAACCGGCGCGGAGGAAATCTGGGTCACGCATGGCCGCGAGGAGGCGCTGGTACGCTGGTGCGAGCTGGAGGGCATCGCGGCGCGGCCGCTGCATCTCGTGGGGTATGAGGATGAGGGCGATTGATGGCGTTTTTTGATCCAGAAATCGCCACCGCCGCGATCCTTCACACCCCCCTCTGGCCTGCCGGCCATCTCCCCCGCAAGGGGGGAGATCGGATGTCGCGACGGCCTTCGCCAATTTCCAACGTCGCGGGAGATGCGACAGCACCGAAGCTGCCAATCTCCCCCCTTGAGGGGGAGATGGCCGGCAGGCCAGAGAGGGGGGCCTCGCGCCAGCTTTCGCAATTGGCGCAGCGCAAACGCCCATGAACCGCTTCGCCGAGCTCCTCGACCGTCTCGTGCTGACGCCGTCGCGCAACGGCAAGCTGACGCTGCTGACCGATTATTTCCGCAGCGTCGAGGATCCCGATCGCGGTCTGGCGCTCGCCGCCATCACCGGCGATCTCTCGATCGCGGCGGTGAAGCCGGCGATGCTGCGCGCGCTGGTGGTCGAGCGCATGGATCCGGTGCTATTCGGCTATTCCTACGACTATGTCGGCGACCTCGCCGAGACCGTGTCGCTGGTCTGGCCGCAACCACAAGGCCACATCCCCAATCATGTGCCGACGCTTGCCGAGGTGGTCGGCAGACTGCAGGCGGCGAGCCGTTCCGACGGGCCGAAGGTTTTGTCACGGCTGCTCGACGACGCCAGCATCTCGGCGCGCTTCGCCATCATCAAGCTGGTCACCGGGGGCTTGCGCATCGGCGTGTCGGCGCGGCTCGCCAAGCAGGCGCTGGCCGACCTTGGCCAAGTCGACGTCGCCGAGATCGAGGAGCTCTGGCACGGGCTGGCGCCGCCTTACACCGAGCTGTTCGCTTGGCTCGAGGGCCGGGCGGAAAAGCCGACGAGCGCCGCGCTGGCGCTGTTCCGTCCGGTGATGCTGTCCAATGCCGTCGACGACGGCGACCTCGAAAAGCTCGACCCGGCCGATTATGCGGCGGAATGGAAGTGGGACGGCATACGCGTGCAGGCGGTGTGCGAAGGCGGGGTGCGCCGGCTCTATTCGCGCACCGGCGACGACGTGTCCGGCGCCTTCCCGGACCTTGCCGCCGCGATGAATTTCGAGGCGGCGCTGGACGGCGAGCTTTTGGTCGGCGACCCGCGCGAGGCGACCGGAACCTTCTCCGACCTGCAGCAGCGACTGAACCGCAAGAGCGTGTCGCCAAAGATCCAGCAGCAATATCCGGCCTTCATGCGCTGCTACGACGCGCTGCAGATCGACGGCGAGGACCTGCGCGCGCTGCCTTTCGCCGAGCGCCGCAAGCGGCTCGAAGCCTTCGTCAAAACCCTCGACCCGAGCCGCTTCGATCTCTCGCCGCTGGTCGCGTTTTCCGATTGGGAGACGCTGGAGCGGCTGCGCCAGGCGCCGCCGCATCCGATCATCGAAGGGGTGATGCTGAAGCGCTGGGATTCGCCCTATCTCGCCGGCCGGCCGAAGGGCCCGTGGTTCAAGTGGAAGCGCGACCCGCACACCATCGACGCGGTGCTTATGTATGCGCAGCGCGGCCACGGCAAGCGTTCCAGCTTTTATTCCGACTACACATTCGGCGTATGGTCCGGGCCCGAGGGGTCGGAAGAGCTGGTGCCGGTCGGCAAGGCCTATTTCGGCTTCACCGACGAGGAGCTGAGAGAAATCGACAAATATGTGCGCGACAACACGATCGAGCGTTTCGGGCCGGTGCGCTCGGTGCGCGCCGACCGCAGGAACGGCCTGGTGCTGGAGGTGGCGTTCGAAGGCCTCAACCGCTCGACCCGCCACAAATCTGGCGTCGCGATGCGCTTTCCCCGCATCTCACGGCTGCGTTGGGACAAGCCGGCGGCGGAAGCCGACCGCATCGAGACGCTGCAGGCATTGCTGGATAGCTAAAGATCGAGCGCCTGCGTTGGCGGATAGAGCGGCGCGATCACTGCGCTACCGAGACGCGTATCTCGTAGATATCCACCGACTTGCCCTTCTGGTCGAAATCGGAATTGACGGCGATCGTGCCGGCGGCGCCCGGATGCTTGTTCGGGAACTGCACGTCGAACAGATATTCGTTGCGCTCATGGCCGACCGCGTAGCGCTTGCGGCCGCAATCGCCGAGATCGCCGAAATTGCAGTCGATCGATATCTGCGTCTCCTTGCCTTCTTCCGAACGGGCGACGATGTCGAACATGGCATGCTTGCCGGCAAGCTTCTCCAGCACGCCCTGGCCGACATCGAAGGCGATGGCCGAACCGGACGCGCCCGAGCGGATGCGCAGGAACTGGCCGGTGTCGTCCTTCATCACCTCGGCGGCGGCGTCGGACGGGGCGCTGACATGGGTCGGGTCGGCGGGCGAGAAGACGTTGATCCAGTTCTTCGACTGGTCGGCCTCGCCCGGTTTCTGCGGCGAGCCTGGCTCGGTCGGCTGCGAGGAGTCCTCGTCGTCCAGCGCCGGCGCCGGCTCCGGCGGGCCGGTGTTGAGCTCGGCCGCCGTCTTGAAGACACCGGTCTGCTTGGCGAAATAGAGGCCGATGCCGGCGGCCGCGAGCAATGTCGCGACGACGAAGATCGCGGTGAGCGGCAAGCGCCGGCCCCTGATGCGCCGCTCGTCGCGGTCGGGCGCGACCTGGGCGCCGTTGCCGACGGGAGCACCCGGCGAATCATCGAGCGAGGGCGCATCGGGAAGCGCTGTCTCATCCGGCATGATGTCGGGCACGCGCGGCAACACACGCGCACGCGGCCGGTCCGAAGCATCGGGCTGGACCGGGCTGTCGACGGTAATCGAGGGCGAGGGCGCGGTTTGCGACGGCGGCAGCGGCGCGTCGACAGACGGCGCGGCCGATTCGGACGGCGCTTCGACGCGGGGGTCCGGTGCGCCATTGCCGGCGGGCGCTACGTTTTCCGGCGGCAGCGTCACCTCTGGCACAGCCGGCAGGAACTCCGATTCGATCTCGGTGATCTTGGCCTGGACTGCCTTGCGGCGGCTGATGGCGGCCTCGACCGTGACGTTCGGATTGGCCTGCAGGACGCGGTCGAGCGCGGCAAAGGCGGATCGATAGACCCTCTCGCGGAACGCCCGGTCCTCGGCATTGCCTTTCTCGAAGGCATTGCGGATCGCTTTCTCGATGGGGTCCAAGCGAGCTCCCTCTGCGCGTTCGCTCCCGGTTGTCTGGTCGTCAGCCGCAGACGACCAATCGATCAACGGCGAGCGGCTGCCTTGCCGGCCAAAGCCATTTCGGCATTTTTTGTTGAAGAATCAACATTTTTCGTCACCGCGGCTGCAGCCGCGCCGGCCAACCGGATGCGAAGGACCGCATACCCGCACGCCGCCGCGGGCCGCGCCGGCGCCCGTCGCGCGGTAACCGTAGATCGGAATTGCCGCCGGCGAGGCCGGAAATTCACCGCTGCCCATCTTGAATTAGCGAGCGGTTGAGTCTATCACCCAGCCCATTCTGGAAGCCTGACGCTTCCCGGGCCGCTTTAGCTCAGTTGGTAGAGCACATCATTCGTAATGATGGGGTCGCGTGTTCGAGTCACGCAAGCGGCACCAAAATTCCAATAACTTAGCCGATCGCCTCGCCGGATTTGTACAGAAACCGCACAGAAACACCTGATGCCGAAGGCTGTAGACCTGAGCGACCGCGAACTTCACCGTCTGATCAGCTAACTTTCTCTCTGCTCGCCTAGACCGTGCTTCGGAATTTCCTTTAGCCCTAACATTTGTAGGCGCGACCAGTTCGGCCGTGTGCACATGATAGGCGCTCGGTCCTGGCGGGGCCGAGCCCAACCACCTTCACCCGCTGGCTTCGGCCGGCGGGTTTTTTCATTCTGTTACAGCTCGGCGACAACCGTCTGGGCATTCCAGTCAATGGACTTCGGTCGTATGTACTTTAAGACTGTGGCCCGAGTGCGGAACAAATACCACAAAGTTCTCTTTTCTTCCGAGTGAGAACTCAAGAAAAGGAGAAAAGCCATGTCTGACGGCCCTACAGTCGTAAACTCTGGTGGTGGCGGAACAGCCGTTGCGATAATCCTTGGCATCATCGCAGTTGTTGCCCTACTATTCTTCACGGGGGTGATAAACATAAATGGGGGCGGAGGTAAGGATGTGAACGTTAGCGTGAACACGCCCAAGGTTGAGGCGCCGTCCGCACCGTCCGTCTCCAAGCCCGCCGCTCCCGCCAAACCGGCACCGGCACCTGCTAACGGGGGCTAGGGCGGATCTTCCTCACAGGCTCCGGCGAAATGCTTGGGCCTGTGAGGTCCAGCGGTTCACGTCCCGCGATTCGCCGGTCCCCGCCATCTCTGCCCAGGCGCATTAGCGGAGGCCGAGCGCTTGAGCGGTCTGCCGTGAACCATGGGCCATCGGCGGATGACAAAAAGTCACCGGCGGGGGCAACCTGCCCCAACGGAATAAGGGGCTATATCTTTGGTCCTTTCGGACCAATGCGTTCGGCAGGATGGACCTCGGTCGATTGTGGGCTGGCGGGCAAATCAGACAGTCTCGCGATCGCACCGGCTGATAACCCCAAGCCCCCCGCCCTATCGGTCGGTGCATGCCCGGCTTGCGGACCTCAAAATCCTAACCACAAAAGCGAGCCGGGCTTCCATCCGCGTGTCCACGCCGAGACGCAATTTTTGTCGGAATTCAATGAGGAGTTGGACGGTCTATCACGTCGGTTTCAGAGCAGGGGGCGGCAGACCGCTTCTAACTGAAATCGGAAGCGTTGAAGCAGACGATCTTTTGGCAGCGGTGACGAAGGCACAAGCGTTGTGGCCCAATGAAAGGTCTATGACCGTCCGCCCAGCCGAAGACAACCAATCGGCACAGCCGCCGGGTCCACAGCGCGACACCGATTGAATCCGAGGAGCGATCGGGCCGCTCGCTTCGGCTCCAAAATCTCGAGATGATCTGGCCACGCCCGGCGTGTCTCACAAGCGGCGTCATGTTCACGCCTTCCCAGGCTGCACCACGTGATCGGCGCATCTCGGCCATTGTCGGGAACAGCTGTTGGTGGGAAACTCCCTTTGTCAGCATGGGAGGTCGAAATGCCCAATAGTTTCAAGACCGGAGACGTCGTCAGGCTGAAGTCCGGAGGCCCCGAAATGACTGTCAGCGACGGGGCGGCTTCCGGCACGTATCTGTGCCACTGGTTCAACCGCGAGGGCGACGTCTGGACGCCGCAACATGCAGGTTTCAAGCAGGACCAGTTGGTGGCGGTCGACCAGCCGAGATAGCCGTCGCCTCCTGTCCTTAGCAATCCTTCGATCCGGCTGCGCCGGATCCGGTAGGTTGGTGTCCGGTCGAAAAAGGCCGACGGATTTTGCTCTGTCTCGCGTTCAATGGTTGAAGCGTGGCCGCCAATGGCCGCGCCCAACCGGAGACGAGAGCATGATCCGCCCCACCATATTCGTCGTTGCCCTTGGCCTGCAGACCGCGGCCGCGGTCGCCCAGACAACGACGCCGCTCCCTGCCCCGGCCCAGACGGCGCCGAGCAGCCCGGCTCCGGCCGCCAAGTCTGACCAACCCAAATCCGGCCTGACGCTGGAAAAGTTCGAGGCGCGCCGGGAAAGGGCGTTCATGCGGGCCGACACAGACAATGACGGCAAGGTCAGCCTCACCGAATGGACCGCTTTCCAGACCACGCGCAAGGCCAAGGGCGATCCGGCCAAATCCTTCGCGCGCATCGACACCAACAAGGACGGTTTCGTCGACAGGGGCGAGCTCGACGCCTTTCTCGCCGAGCGCTTCGCCAGGCTCGACAAGAATAGCGACGGCGTGCTCGGCGCCGACGAGAGGCCGGGCCATAAAACCGCTCCCAATCAGGAGCAATGACCAAGAGGCTATGCCGCACAATGACAGCTGCGAGCGCCCGACGTGATGGGCGCCGATCCGGACGAGGAACTGGTACGCCGCATCGGCGCCGGCGACACCGCCGCGGTGCAGGCGATGGTGGCGCGCAAGCTGCCGCGCATCCTGGCCCTGGCCGCCAGGATGCTTGGCGACCCGGCGGAAGCAGAGGACGTCGCCCAGGAGACTTTCGTGCGCATCTGGCGCCATGCCTCGGGCTGGCGCCAGGGGCACGCACGCTTCGACACCTGGATTCACCGCGTCGCGCTCAACCTCTGCTACGACCGGCTGCGGCGCCGGCGCGAATGGACGACGGACGAGCTGCCGGAGGTGGCGGACGAGGCGCCGCTTCCCGATGTCATGCCGGGCGACGAAGAGCGCAGGGTCAACCAAGCGCTGCAGCGGATCGCGCCACGCCAGCGCGAGGCCATCGTGCTGGTGTATTATCAGGAGCTGTCCAACATCGAGGCCGCCGGCGCCATGCAGGTCAGCGTCGATGCGCTGGAAAGTTTGCTCGCGCGGGGTCGTCGCTCGTTGCAGGCCATGCTCGTTGGAGATGGCGATGACTGAGACAGCAAAGGCATTGCCGGCGTTGCGGGCAAGGACGTGGGGGGCCAGGTCGGGATGGCGGAAGGGGGAACGGGATGGCTGAGAAGAGAACGAAGGGGCGGATGGATGCCGGGCGCTTCGCTGCGCTGGCAGATGCCTATGGCGGCGCCTTGCACCGCTGGCCGCCGGGCGAACAGGCAGCCGCGATGCTGTTTGCCGACACCAACGAGGGCCGAGCTATCCTGGCGCGCGCGGGCAGGCTCGACGCCATGCTCGACCGGCATCGGGTCGAAGCACCCAGCCCGGCGCTCCATCGCGCCATTGTCGCCCGGGCAGCGGCCGAGGTCAGGCAGAGCCGCCGCCGACAGTTCTGGTGGCTGGGCTTCGGGCTTGCGGGTGTCGGGCTGGCCGGCGCCGTGGCCGGCCTGGCGCTGGTGACCGTCGTCAACCCGGATATCCAGCCCGACCACTATGTGATGGATGCCAATGCGACGTCGTTCGGCGATGCCGGTCCCGACGCCGATCCTTACGAGGAAGATCTATGAACCCCCGTCTTGTCGCGGCATCGCTGGTGCTTAACGTCTTTCTGATCGGCGCGGTGGCCGGCGGCGCCGGCTGGCTGATCGGCAAGTCCAATCCGGGCTATTCGCTGGAATCGGCCGGCGGTAGGTTGCCTGCCGCCGACCGCAAGGTCTTCCGCCAAGCGTTGCGCGACGTTCGCCGCGAGTCGCGCGACGTGATCCTCGACGGCCAAGCCGCGCGGCGTGAGGCGGCAAACCTTCTGCAACAGCCAGCTCTCGACACCAACGCGCTTGCCGCCGCCCTGGAGCGCGCGCGCAATGCCGATGTCACCGTGCGCACCCGGATCGAGCAACGCATCATCGAATTCGCCGCATCGGGCTCCCCGGAGGACCGCCGGCTGCTGGCGGACGCCTTGTTGCGACGCGCTGGCCGGCAGCCGCCGCCTGCAAAAAAATTGCCATAGGCGGCGACGGAAAGGGCAAGCGCGCTCCGTTCAAGGGAAGAGGGACAGGCCTGCGACCGCCTTTGGCGGCGGCAGGTTCTCTTCAACCTCGAAACTCTCGGGAGTATCGCATGAACAGTCTGGCAAAATATTCGATCGCGGCTGCGCTCGCCCTCGGCGGAACGGCCGCCGCAAGCGCCGCCTCAGCGATGCCGATCGCACCTGTTGCGCCGGCGCCCGCAATGATAGAGCACGTCGCCTGGGGCTGCGGTCCAGGCTGGCATCCCAACCACTGGGGCCGCTGCGTGCCCAATCGCCGCGTGATCTATCCTGGCTATTACTACTGGGGCGGACCGCGCGTCTATATCGGCCCGGTCTGGCATCCCTACCATCGCTGGCACTACTGGCGCCGCTGGTAACAACCCTTCGATGCCGGTGCTGCGGCCGGCATCGTGAGGATCCCCGATGATCCATGAAACCGACGCGATCTGCGCCGGGTTCAACGGAGGCTTCGTTGGCCGCACCGTTTGCAAATTCCGTCTCGCCGGATCCCGCCCTGGTGGTGCTCAACCGCTTCGGCCTCGGCGCGAAACCCGGCGACGAGTTTGGCAAGATCGCCGCCGATCCGCGCGGCTACCTCGAGGCCGAGCTCAAGCAGCAGGACATCGCGCTCATTTCCCCCGACGACCCACGGAATGCCGGGTTGCTGGACAGCACTGCGGCGATCCAGGCCAGCATGGCGGCAGCCATGGAGCGCAAGGCGGCGCGCGCCGAGACGGCGGCCGCCGCTATGCAGCCGATGGCAACGGATGATCCAGCCGGCCCGGCCGTGGCAAAAGCCAAACCCATGGTGCCGCGTGTCGAGGCCGATATCTATCGCGACGAAGCGCAGGCCCGGTTCGACAAGGCGCTCACTGCGACGCCCGGCTTCGTAGAGCGCCTGGTCGGCTTCTGGTCGAACCATTTCTGCGTTTCCGTCGCCAAGGCACCGGTCGTGCGGGCCTGCGCCGGCGCCTTCGAGCGCGAGGCGATCCGCCCCTTCGTGCTCGGCCGCTTCGCCGACATGCTTTTGGCCGTCGAGCACCATCCGGCCATGCTGTTCTATCTCGACAACCGGCAGTCCATCGGCCCCGATTCCCGCGCCGGCAAGCGACGCGGACGCGGCCTCAACGAGAACCTCGCCCGCGAGATCCTGGAATTGCACACGATGGGCGTCGGCAGCGGCTATGCCCAGGCCGACGTCACCAGTTTCGCGAACATGCTGACCGGCTGGACGATGGCCGGCCGCGAGGGGCGGCTGGGCGAGCCGGGAAGCTTCGTCTTCAACGCCAATGCGCATCAGCCGGGCAAGGCGGTGCTGCTCGGCAAGACCTATCCCGATGGCGGCATGGGCCAGGCGGAGGCCGCGCTCAACGACATTGCCCGTCACCCGGCCACCGCGCGGCACATCGCCACCAAGCTTGCCCGCCATTTCGTCGCGGACGATCCGCCCCCGGCGGCGGTCGCCCGCCTGGCCACGATCTTCACCAAGACCGACGGCGACCTGCGCGCGATCGCGTTGACGCTGATCGACATGCCCGAAACCTGGTCGACGCCGCTCACGAAGCTGCGTTCGCCCTTGGACTATGTCGTGGCGCTGCGGCGGGCGGTCGGCGCCACCGCCGGCAACGAACCGCAACGATCGCTTCGCTGGCTGAACGTGCTCGGCGAACCGCTGTGGCGACCGCCGGGGCCGAACGGCTTTCCCGACCGGACGGACGCATGGGTTTCCGCCGAGGGCCTCAAGACGCGGCTGGACATTGCGTGGCAGGCGGCGAAGCAGGCGGACGATATCGGCGATCCCGACGAGATGCTCGCGTCGCTGATCGGCACATCCGTCTCGGCCGAGACGCGGCAGGCGATTTCGCGCGCGGAGTCCAAGCAGCAAGGCCTGGCGCTGCTGTTGATGGCGCCAGAATTCCAGCGCCGGTAATTCCAGCGCCGGTAACAGTGATGGAGATGCGGCCATGAGCCTTCTTTGCGAAACCCCCAGCCTGTCCCGGCGCGCGGTGCTGATGAGCGGCGGCGCGCTGTTTGCCTGGGCCTATCTGCCGCGCTTCGCGCGCGCAGCCGACAAGCGCGACCCGCGCCTGATTGTCATCGTGCTGCGCGGCGCCCTGGACGGGTTGTCGACCGTCGGTCCGGTCGGCGATCCAGACTATGCCGGCCTGCACGGCGACATCGCGCTTTCGCTCTCAGGCGCCAACCCGGCATTGCCGCTTGACGGTTTCTTCGCCGTCAACCCGGCCATGCCGGTGTTTGCGCGCCTGTTCAAGGCGGGCCAGGCGGCGGCCGTGCATGCGGCGGCGACCGGCTACCGCGACCGCTCGCATTTCGACGGCCAGGACGTGCTGGAAAGCGGCCTGCCTGGCCCCGGCAACGCAACGACCGGCTGGCTCAACCGGGCGTTGGCCAGCCTGCCGGCGGGCGAGCGCGTGGCGAAGCTCGGCGGGCTGGCGGTCGGGCCTTCGACGCCGCTGGTGATCCGCGGTGCCGCCCCTGTGCTCGGCTGGGCGCCTCAGGCGCTGCCGACGCCCGGCGACGCCTTGGCCGAGCGCGTGCTCGACCTCTACAACCATCGCGATCCTGTGCTGGCGGCCGTGCTTCAGAAAGGGCTCGACGCCGACCGCATGGCGCTGGGCGACCAGTTCGACAGCAAGACGATGAAGCCGAAGGCCGGCTTCGACAACGCCGCCGGCATGCGGCAATCGGCGCAAGGCGCGGCGCGGCTGATGGCCGCCGACGACGGGCCGCGCATCGCGGCGCTCGCCTTCGACGGCTGGGACACCCATGTCAACGAAGGCGGCGCCACAGGGCGGCTCGCCAATCTGCTCGGCGGCCTCGACGGGGCGTTCGAGGAGTTCGAGAAGGGGCTTGGCGAGCGTTGGCGCGACACCGCGGTCGTCGCCATCACCGAGTTCGGCCGCACGGCGCGCATCAACGGCACGGTCGGCACCGACCATGGCACCGGCACGGTGGTGCTGCTCGCCGGCGGCGCGATCAAGGGCGGCCGCGTCATCGCAGACTGGCCGGGGTTGAAGCCGGCGCAGCTCTACGAACAGCGCGATCTCGCGCCGACCAGCGATGTGCGTGCGGTGCTGAAGGGGCTGCTGGCCGATCAGTTCGGGCTGTCGCCGGCCGTGCTTGGCGACAAGGTGTTTCCGGAGTCGGCGGCGGTGAAGCCGATGCGGGATCTGGTGGCGTGAGCCGTGAGTTTGCCGGTCAGCGATAGGCTGGCGGCGCCACGGGCGGAGCGGGAGCGAAGCGGACGCGGAGACCCGAGGATCCATTCCGTGACTTTGATCGTGGGTGCTGCGGAGCAGAATTCTGAACCGTGGCAACGCCTGAACGTCACGGAATGGATCCTCGGGTCTGCGCTGCGTCGCTTCGCTCCTTGCTCCGCCCGTGGATGACGAGGCTGAGGAGCCTCGGCCAATCACCAACGCTGGCGCGGAGGTTTCGAACCTGTGCGTGGGACCTTAGCCAAACCGCCCGCGCCGTTGCCAGCGCGGGCATCAACGGCGATCCGAGAGCGATCACCAGCTCCAATAGCCAGGGTGCCAGCGGTGATGCGCCCAGAAGCCGGGATGCCAATGGCGCACCGGCCGGATGAACCGGCGGCCGTTCGGCACGCAATTACCCCAACGGCTCGCGTGCCAGCCGGGACCGCAGCGCCAGCCGACGGTTTCGATGGGCAGCGGCGCAGCATCGGACCTGGCCATCGGCATAGCCTGCGAGCCGACACTGGATAGCAGCAACGTGCCGGCGGCCATCGCGAGAGGCAGAAAATATCTCGTCATCAAGGTTTGTCTCCGTGATTCAATCCCTACCGCCGTGAAACGGGGGACACGGTCGAATTCCGTCGGAGCGGTTTGGATCACGTCTTCGTTAGCGGGGTAGCGCCTTCGTTGAGCGTCGCTACGGTCTTCAGCGCGCCGTCCAGCATGTCGCCTTTCTCGTCCTTCAGCGCCGCCTCGCGCAGGCGGCGGATCCAGTCGGCGGCGTCCTCCCTGCCCTCGAGCGTCGGCAGCGCCGAGAGCACGCGGTCGAACTTCGACTGGGCGCGGGCATGGGTGTCGCTGTAACCCTTGATCAGCCGGCGGCAATTCAGGACCTCGGTGGCCAAAGCGTAGTCCTGGCGCGCGTGGCTAAGCGCCAGGCTATACCAACGCTCAAGATGCTCGAGCTCTACCTTGTGGCGCAGCAGGCGGCGGCGCCAGCGTCGCAGGCCGGCGATGAACCACAGCATGGCGAAGCCGGTGAAACTGTCGGTGCGGATGTGGCGGCCGCGATTGATGCGGCGGTCGAGGAAGGCGGCGAGTTTTGGGCGGTTCTCGATGTAGCTGCCGAGCCCCGCCGGCAGCGTGCCGCAGAACTCCTCGATGCGCGGATGGAAATATTCGGTGACCTGCAGCACCGCCCCTTCCTTGACGCCGACCTCCCTGCGCACCCGCTTGTCGCGGGTCGAGCGCGTCTTGAGATCGGCGACGCGGATCATGTCGTCGTAGCACATGGCGTTGGCGAGATGCTTTGCCGCGGCGATCGACAGCGCATAGCCGCGCTCCGCATTGTCCATCGCCACCGCTCTGTCCAGCCGGTCGAGATATTCGCCGCCATAGGCGATGTCCTGGTAATCGACGACCTTCTTCAGCCCGCGCTCGGCCATGTCGCGCACGGGCTCCGGGAGCGACGCGACGCGAGCGGCAAGCGCCTGCCAGCCCTTGAGCAGGGTTTCCGGGCCACTGACCCTCCCCGTTGGCCTGGGCTGGGCAACGGGGGGTTCCGCCGCCGCTTTTTCCCCGGCCGGCGCTGCCGCGATCCCGCGCGCGCGGTTGTAGGCCGCGCCGAAGGCGGCGAGGCTCGGCTTGACGCCACGGCCGCCGGCGCCGATCGCCTGCTCGTAAGTGTCGCGGGTGAAGGGCAGCGCGTCGGAGCCGGCCAGCGCGCCGAGCAGGCTGGCCGAGATCATGGTGCCGTTGTCGGCGGCGATCTTTTCCATGTCGAAGGCGATGAAGCGCCTGGCCGCCGCTTGTGCCGTCGCGTGCACTTTTTCCGACGAGGCGCGGCCGTCGCCCGGCTCGATCTTTTCCGAGACGGCGGCGATGCGGTGTGAAGAGGTGATCAGCGTCGTGCGCTCAGGCGTGACGAAACCGCGGATGATGGCGCGGCCGGCTTCCATCAGCTCGGCGGCGATCAATATGTCGACGTCACCCTGCGAGGGCGACAGCGCGAAAACCGGCAGCCGGCCGGTGTCGCGGGCCATCTCGATGTAATAGATCGTGGCGCCAGTGCGCTGCGCGACGCCGGCCACGGAGGTCGATTGGGCGATATAGCCGTTGCGCTCGGCGACGTCGGTGATCCAGTCGGCGAGCACGCCGCCGCCCTGGCCGCCGACCGCGAGCACGGCGAGTTTTATCACCCGCTCGTCGTCAGAGGCGCCCGCCTTCGGGCGCAGGGGAGAAGCCTGGTCAAGCATCGGCGAACGTCAATCTGCGGCTCTCGCGGCGGCGCTGCAGAAGGCCGATCGCGGCGCGGCGCGCACCTTCCAGGAAACGGTCCCAACGGCCGGGATTGTGGACGACATCGGCGCGGTAGAAGGACGGGCAGAGCACGGCGGCGTCCGCCACCTCGCCACAATTGCCGCAGCCGACGCAGTTCTGGTCGATCGAGGCGACCGGATCGTCGCGCAGCGGATCGTCGAGCGACTTCACCGACAGCGACGGGCAGCCGGAGAGCCGCATGCAGGCATGGTCGCCCGTGCAGATGTCCTCGTCGACGCCGAATTTCGGCTTGACCACGCGCTCGCCGCCTTTGATCGCCTTGTCGACCAGCGGCTTCTCGCGGCGCTGGCGGTTGAGCATGCACTCGGACGAGGCGACGATGACCTTCGGACCCTTCTCCTCGGTGGTCAGCGCCTCGCGCAGCGCGGCTTGCATCTTGCCGACATCATAGGTGCGGTCGATATGGCGCAGCCATTTGACGCCCATGCCCTTCACCGCTTCATCGATCGGATGCTTGGTCGACTTGGTGCGGTTGTTGGCGCGCGAGGACAGGATGTCCTGGCCGCCGGTAGCGGCGGAGTAGAAATTGTCAACGATGACGATGACGCCGTCATTCTTGTTGAAGACAGCATTGCCGATCGAGGAGGTCAGGCCGTTGTGCCAGAAGCCGCCATCGCCGACGAAGGAGATCGAGCGGCGCTTGGCATCAGGTGAGTTGAAGGCGGAAGCCGACGCCGGCCCCAGCCCATAGCCCATGGTGGTGGCGCCGAGCTCGAAGGGCGGCATGATCGAGAACAGATGGCAGCCGATGTCGGAGGCGATGTGGTGCTTGCCCAGCTCCTGCTCGACCAGCTTCGTCGCGGCGAAGATCGGTCGCTCGGGACAGCCTACACAAAAGCCCGGAGGCCGTCCGGGAACGACATTGATGAGGTCGGCCGTGTCGACGCCCTCGCCCGCCTTGTTCGGAGCCCGGACCTCGCCCGGCAGCAGATGCGGGGCATTGGCGCGCAGGAAGGAGCCGATGCCGTCGAGCATCACCTGGCCGGTATATTCGCCGGCCATCGGCAGATGCTCCTTGCCGACCAGTTTGGTGCCGCGCCCGGCCTTGTGCAGCATCGCGGCAAAGGCCTGCTCGATATAATTGGGCTGGCCTTCCTCGACGACCAGCACCGCCTGCTTGCCCTCGCAGAAGGCGAGGAACTCATCGTCGACCAGCGGGTAGACGGCGTTCAGCACGTAAAGCGGCACGTCGGTCTCGCCATAGGTGTCGGCAAGGCCGAGCCGCTGCAGCGCGCGGATGACGGAATTATACATGCCGCCCTGCATGACGATGCCGACCGAGCCGTGATCCGAGCCGAAGATCTCGTTGATCTTGCGGTTTTTGATGAAATCGACCGCCGCCGGCCAGCGCTTGGCGACCTTTTCCTTCTCATGCAGGAAGGAGGCGGGCGGCAGCACGATGCGGCCGGTGTCGCGGCGCGGCGCGGCAAGCGCGTCGGCGACCGACATTGGCGGGCGCTTGTTGTCCTTGGCGATGAAGTGGCCGTGCACATGGCAGCAGCGGATGCGCACCTGCAGCATCACCGGCGTGTTCGACACCTCGGACAGCTCGAAGCCGTCCTCGACCGCCTTGACGATCGAGGGCAGGTTCGGGCGCGGGTCGAGCAGCCAGACCTGGCTTTTCATGGCGAAGGCGTGGCTGCGCTCCTGCATGATCGAGGAGCCCTCGCCATAGTCCTCGCCGACGATGATCAGCGCGCCGCCGGTGACGCCGCCGGAGGCGAGGTTGGCCAGCGCGTCGGAAGCGACATTGGTGCCGACCGTCGACTTGAAGGTGGCGGCGCCCCGGATCGGATAATGCACGGAGGCGGCCAGCATGGCGGTGGCAGTCGCTTCGGAAGCGCTCGCCTCGAAATGCACGCCGAGCTCGCCCAGAATGTCTTGCGCGTCGGCCAGCACATCCATCAGATGGCTGATCGGCGCGCCCTGGTAGCCGCCGACATAGCCTACGCCGCACTGCAAGAGCGCCTTGGTGATGGCGAGGATGCCCTCGCCGGCGAATTCCTCGCCGGCGCCAAGCCTCAGCTTTTCGACTTCCTTGGCAAAAGACCGTTCGGCCATCTCCGCCTCCTTCCGTTGCCGCCTTCCATGGGGCGGCGCGTACATCTAGATCTCGTGCTTGCGGATGTTCTTCAGCATTTTTTGCAGCGTCGCGATCAGCGCCGCGTATTCGGCATCGTCGATACCGTCGAACATCGCCTCGAAGGCATCATGCATGGCCGGCCAGGCGCGGGTGAACAGCGCTCGCCCGTCATCGGTAAGAAAAACATGGCGGATGCGGCTGTCGGTGACGCCCTGCTCGCGCCGCACCAGGCCCTGGCCTTCCAGCGTATCGAGCGTGCGGCTCAAGGTCGACTGCTCGATGACCGTGTAAACCGAGAGATCGTTGACGGTGACGCCGTCGGCGACCGAGAGCACGGCGAGCGTTCGTACCTGCGGGATGGTCAGGCCCTGCTTGCGGAAGTCGTCGCGCAAGGTGGCGTTGTAGCGGCCCATAATGCGGTTCATCAGGTAGGGCGCGAATTGCTGCAGGCCGATCTGGCCGAGGGTCGAGATGCGCTGGCGCTTTTCGACGAGCTTCTGTTCCATCACAGCCTCCCCGCCAGAAGGAAGCCGGAACCGCCGCCGAGGCCGGCGCCTGGATGGGTCGAGGCGCCGATATGATAGAGGCCCTTGATGCCGGTCTCGTGGTTGCGGCTCGCCTTGAACGGCCGCCATAGGAAGGACTGGTCGATGGTCGACGAGCCGCCATAGGGATCGCCGCCGACAAGGTTGACGTTCATGGCTTCAAGATCGGCCGGCGAATAGGCGCGGCGCGCAATGACCGTCTCGCGGAAACCGTCGATGTGGTTGGCGAGGATCGCCTCGACGCGGTCGGCATAGGCTTCGCGCAGCGCCTCGGTCCAGCGGCCGTCGGCGGGCGCTTCGAGCTTGCCGGCAGCATCACCCCTGATGTGGCGCGGCGCTTCCGGAAGCTGCAGCCACAGGATCGCCTTGCCATCGGGGCAGCGCGACGGGTCGAGCGCGTGCGGCTGGCCGACGCAGATAGTCGGCACCTGCGGCAGCAGACCGCGCACCGCCTCGTTGCAGGCCTTCGACACGCCATCCAACCCAGGGGTCAGATGCAGCAGCGCCACCTTGTCGAGGCCCTCGCCGCGCCAGGCGGGCGGCTTGTTCAGCGCATAGTGGACCTGGAAATTGCCCTTGCCGTAGCGATAAACGCGCGTCGCTTCGACGTCGCGCTTCGGAGCCGCATCGCCGAGCAGGCGGCCATAGAGCTGCGTCGGCGTGACCGAGCAGATGACGCTTTTCTCGGCGTTCAACGTCTCGCCGGAGGCGAGCCGCACGCCGCTGGCGCGGCCGCCGGTCTGGACGATCGAGGCGACGTCGGCGTTGACGCGGATCTCGCCGCCGCGTTCCCTGATCAGCGCCTCGAACGCCGCGAGCAGGTTCTTGGCGCCGCCCTTGACGATCGGCGCCCCGGCGGCCTCCAGCGCGAAGGCGATGACCTTGGCGATCTGGCCGGAGAAGGCGTCTTCCGGGCCGAGCCCGGCATGCAACACCCAGGGCGCCCAGAGCGCGCGGACGAGGTCGGAACTGTAAGTCGTTTCCAACCAGCCGCGCGCGGGCACCAGCGCCTCGCCCATGAAGGCGGCAAGGTTGCGCGGGCCTCGCCGCCAGGCCTCGCCTGCGACGAGCTTGGTCGTCGGATAGGACCACAGTGCGCCGCCGAGCAGGCCGAACAGCAGCCCGGCATTGCGCTCGATGCCGCTGACATCGCCGCCATGGCGGTCGCCGTCGCCGGAGGCGATCCGGTTCAGCGCCGCGACATTGGCGGCGTGGTCGGTGGTGAGCACGGCATGGCTGCCGTCGGGCGTGATCACGCCTGTCGGGGTGGCGGTGTGGCAGAACTCCAGCCCATGCCGCGCAAGGTCCTTGCCGAGCGCGGCAAAGGCCGGCGAGGTGATGAACAGCACGAAAGTCGTGGCCATCACATCATGGACGAAGCCAGGCGCCGTGATTTCCTCGCTGCGCACGCAGCCGCCGATACGGTCGTTGCGCTCGAGCACGAGCACCTTTGCGCCCTTGGCGCCAAGCATCGCCGCGCAGACCAGGGCATTGATGCCGCTGCCGACGATGATGTGATCGGGGGCGTTCATTGGGGGATGCTCCCGGTTGACGGGAAGTCAATCGCGCAGGACGGCGTTCCTTCGCGCCCCCCTCTGTCCTGCCGGACATCTCCCCCTCTAGGGGGGAGATCAGCCGTCATCGCGGCTTTCGCCAATTGTCTACGATGCAGGATTGAGCGGGGCGCCAAAGCTGCCAATCTCCCCTCTAGAGGGGGAGATGTCCGGCAGGACAGAGGGGGGCGCCGTAGAGCGCTAGCGCTACAGAACGGTCGTCCCAACGTCCCGATCACTCCATCGCCCGCAAGCATGATCTTCTCCCGAAGACCGTCGCCTCGCCTTACTTGCCCGGCACAAGGGCCAATGCGCGAATCGGGCTGCCGGTGCCGTGCTCGATCTTGAGCGGGGCGGCGATCAGGATCGCGCCCTTCGGCGGCAGCTGGTCGAGATTGCACAGGCTGGCCAGGCCATAACGGTTGGCCTTGTGCATCAGCGTGTGGGCCGGAAACGGCGGCTCCATGCCGCCGGCCTTGCCGGCGTCGGTGCCGATCGTCTCCGAGCCCCAGCCCTTGATGTCCTTGGCGATCAGGAACTGGATGGCCTCGGCCGTCGGGCCCGGCGTGTGCGGGCCGGTCTCGTTGGCGTTGAGGAACTCGGCCTCGGAGCCGTTGCGCTTGTACCAGTCGGTGCGCATCACAACCCACTCGCCGGGGTTGATGGCGCCGTGCTTGGCCTCCCAGGCCTTGATGTGGTCGACGGTGAGCAGAAAGTCGTGGTCCGCCGCCGCCTCCTTCGAGCAGTCGATGACGTTGACCGGGCCGATGAAATTCTGCGCCGGAATGGTGTCGGTGGCACCGTCCGGATAGTCCTTGCCGGTGATCCAGTGCTGCGGCGCATCGAAATGCGTGCCCGAATGCTCGCCGAGCTTCAGCCAGTTCCAGGCCCACCACGGGCCGTTCTTGTCGTATTTGGAGATGGCGTGGATCTCGACCTTCGGCGTGTCGACGGCGAGTTCCGGCGGCAGCTTGATCAGCGGCGTGTTCGGCCCGAGCGGCGCCGTCAGATCGACCACCTTGATGGCGCCCGAAAGCAGCTGGCCGGCGACCTCGCCGAGGAGTTTCTGCGTGTCCATGGTCTTTTGTTCCCTCTTGTTCGTGACCTTCAAGGCTCGTTGCGGCCCTTAATATACCTACTAGACGAAAACATATGCATCTGCAATTATCTTTAAGCATAAAGCATTTTTGGGGCGGGGCGTGAGCGAGTTCGACGCCATCTTTGTCGGGGCGGGCCACAACAGTCTGGCATGCGCCGCGCATCTGGCGCTCAAAGGCTGGAAAATCGCGGTTTTCGAACGCAGCGAGGCAATCGGCGGCGCCGTACGGACCGCCGAGTACACGCTTCCCGGTTTCCGGCACGATTTCGGGGCGATGAATTTGAGCCTCTTCGCCGGCTCGGCCTTCCATCGGAAATATGCAAATGAATTGAAAAGCCACGGACTGGAATTCGCGCCCGTGGCCGATTGTTTCGCCAGCGCCTTCCCGGACGGGACATGGTTCGGCGTCAGCAATGATCTCGAAAAGACGGCGTCGCGACTGGCCGCTTTCTCGGCCACGGACGCGGCCACGTGGCGCAAGCTGGTCGGGGCCTTTCCGGGCGAAGCCGAGCATCTGTTCCGCCTGCTGGGCTCGCCGATGAGCGCAAGGGCGCTGGCCGGCACAGGCTGGAATCTCTGGCGCAAGAAGGGTTTTTCCGGCGCGCTCGATACGGCCCGATTGCTGTTGTCATCGCCGCGCGCGTGGCTCGAGCAGAATTTCGAGACGCCGCATGTGCGCACGACACTCGCGGCCTGGGGCATGCATCTCGATTTCGCTCCCGACATCGCCGGCGGCGCCGTGTTCCCTTATCTGGAATCGATGGCCAACCAGAGTTTCGGCATGGTGCTCGGCAAAGGCGGCGCCGATACCATCATCCTGGCGCTTGCCGGCATGCTCAAGGCGGCCGGCGGCAAGATCATAACAGGCGCGGAGGTGTCGGAGATCACGGTGGCCGGCAGCCGGGCGTCGGGCGTGCGGCTGGCATCCGGCGAAACCCATGCCGCAAGCAAGGCGGTCATTGCCGGCGTCGCGCCCAAGGCGCTGGCAGGCAAGCTTCTGCCCGACGGCTCCGGCGACGCCGGCTTCGATGCGGCGATGAAGACATTCCGCCACGCGCCGGGCACGATGATGATCCATCTGGCGCTGGACGACCTGCCCGACTGGAGCGCCGGCGCCGAGCTTCGCCAATTCGCCTACGTGCATCTGGCGCCGTCGCTCGACGCCATGTCGCGCACCTATCAGCAGGCGATCGCTGGCCAACTGCCGGAGCAGCCGGTGCTGGTCGTCGGCCAGCCGACGGCGGTCGATCCGTCGCGCGCGCCGCCAGGCAAGCATGTGCTGTGGGTGCAGGTGCGCATGCTGCCAGCGCAGATCGTCGGCGATGCCGCGGGCAAGATCGCGCCCGCGCACTGGGATGCGGTAAAGGACGCCTATGCCGAGCGCGTGCTCGACATCGTCGAGAGCTATGCGCCGGGATTGCGCAAAAAAATCCTCGGCCGCGCGATCTTCTCGCCGCTCGACCTCGAGCGCGAGAATCCGAACCTCGTCGGCGGCGACCAGATCTGCGGCAGCCACCAGCTCGCGCAGAATTTCCTGTTCCGTCCGGCGCGCGGCTTCGCGCGCTGGAACACGCCGGTCTCGAACCTTTACCTCACCGGCGCCGCGACATGGCCCGGCGCCGGCACGGGCGCAGGTTCCGGCTTCATGCTCGCCCAACAGCTGGGAGGGAACTAGAGCATGATCCCGAACCGAAGGTCAGCGAACGCAAAAAGTGGGAACCGGTTTTCGGGAAAGATCATGCTCCAACAAAGGGCTAGAATTCCGGGATGGACAAGGCGCGGTTGCCCACCACCGAATAAAAATGCCGCGCGGACAAATGATAACCAACAAGGGGAACGACCATGACCATCAACAGACGTGACTTGCTTGGATATGGCGCCGCGGCGATCGGTGCCGCCACGTTTGGCCTGCCGAGGGCGGCAAACGCGGCGGACGAGCTCACCATCGCCTACAACGTCAACCTGCCTTCATGGGACCCGACAACCGGGCCCTCCGCTGTCAATCCGACCATCCAGGGTCTTTACCAGTCCGTGTTCGATCAGATCATCGGCCAGAAGCCGGACCTCTCCTTCACGCCGGGCCTGCTCACCGAATGGGGCTGGAACGACGACCGCACCAAGGTGACGATGACGGTGCGCGACGGCGTGAAATGGCATGACGGCTCGCCCTTCACGGCCGAGGACGTGGTGTGGTCGCTGCAGCGGGCCGGCGACGAGAAGACCGGCAATCCGATCCAGTTCGTCTGGAAGAACGTGAACAACTTCAAGATCGACGGCAACAAGATCACCGGCGACGTGGTGCAGTTCGACCCGGTCTATTTCAAGTGGATGTCGTTCCTGACCGGCTACATCCTGCCGAAGGCCTATTACGAGAAGGTCGGCGCGGAAGGCTTCGAGAAGGCGCCGATCGGCACCGGTCCCTATATGGTCGACAAGTTCGAGCGCAATGCGTTCCTGCGGCTGAAGGCCAATCCACACTATTGGGGCACCAAGCCCGCCTTCGAGAACGTGACGATCAAGTTCGTCACAGACGCCGCAAGCCGCGTCGCCGAGATCGAATCCGGCTCCTCGCAGGTGACGCTCGAAATCCCCTATGAGGAATATGACCGGCTGATCGCCAAGGACGGGCTGGCCGGCTCAATCAAGAACGTCTCCGACATCGGCATGATCTTCTTCAACGACATCGAGGCAATGCTGGACAAGAACGTCCGCCAGGCCGCCGTGATGGCGGTGGACAAGGAGCTTCTGGTCAAGCGGCTGCTGCGCGGCTACGGGCAGCCGATCGCGACGCTGGAGACGCCGGAATACACGGCCTTCGATCCCTCGATCAAGGTCGAGCACAACCCGGAGAAGGCCAAGGAGCTGCTCGCCGCTTCCGGCTATTCGCCTAAGAAGCCGGTCAAGTTCACGATTCAGACGACCAAGGGCTTCAAGCCCAAGGATTACGAGATGATCCAGGCGATCGTCGGCATGTGGCGCAAGGTCGGCATCGAGGCCAATATCGAGGTCTACGAGATCGCCAAGCATTACGAGCTGCGCGCCGCCGACAAGCTGGCGCCGGCCGCCTTCTACAACTGGGGCAACTCGATCGGCGATCCGACCACCTCGACCGGATTTGCCATGTATGGCCCAAGCCCGCATTCGGTGTGGGACAGCCAGGACCTGATCGACATGATCAACCCGTTGTGGGGCGAGAAGGACGAGGCCAAGCGCATCGCCGGCTGGAAGGCCGTCGACAAGTACATCGCCGAGCAGGCCTACGTGCTGCCGCTGATCCAATATGCGCAACCGATCGTGCATTCGAAGAAGGTCAATGTCGTGCAGCATGTGTCCGGCGCGCTGCTGCCGGCGCTGATGACCCCGGCCTGAGTGTCGGCCTTGACCCCTGCCGGTCTTCGCCCGGCAGGGCCCCTCATCCGGCCGCTTCGCGGCCACCTTCTCCCCGAGGGGAGAAGAGACTAGCTCAGCCGTCTGCGACCTCTTCTCCCCCCCAGGGAGAAGGTGGCCCGAGGGCCGGATGAGGGGGAGTCCGTTCAGAGTGATTAGGGCGCATGCTGCTGCAAAGATTCCTCGTTCGTCTGCTGACGATGATGGTGACGCTTTTCGGAGTCGCCGTCGTCGTCTTCGTCGTCATCCGCGTCGCGCCCGGGGACCCGATCGCGATGATGCTGCCGCCCGGCGCCAGCAATGACGATATCGCGCGGCTGCGCGCGCTCTATGGACTCGACAAGAGCATCGTGCAGCAATTCTTCATCTGGCTCGGCGGCGTGCTGCATGGGAATTTCGGCACGTCAATATCATTGCGTCAGGACGTGCTCGGCCTCGTCTTCAACCGGCTGCCGGCCACGCTGGAGCTTGCGACGGTCGCGCTGCTGATGGCGATCGCGATCGGCACGACCGCCGCGCTCCTCGGCGCGCGCTCACGCGGCACGGCGATAGAGGCCGGCATCGACGTCGCCAGCGGCGCGACGCTCTCCATCCCCGATTTCCTCTGGGGCCTGGTGCTGATTCTGCTGTTCGGCGTGCTGGTCCCCGTCTTCGACATTTCCGGCCGCGTGTCGCCGCAGCTCGATTTGCCCTTCGCCACCCAGTTCTATCTGGCCGAGAGCATTCTCAGGCTGCGCTTCGATCTCACCTGGGACCTCATCAAGCACATGCTGATGCCGGCCGTGGCGCTGGCGCTGCCGCTGGCGGCGATCATCGCTCAATTGCTCAAACAGTCGCTGAAGGAAGTGCTCGACCTCGACTATGTGGTGCTGGCGCGCGTGAAGGGTTTTTCCGAGACACAGGTGATCCTGCGCGAGGCGCTGAAGAACGCGGCGCTGCCGACGCTGACGCTGGTCGGCGTTCAGTTCACCTTCCTTATCGGCGGCACCGTCATCGTCGAGCGGCTGTTTTCCTATGAAGGCCTCGGCAACATGGCGATCGACGCCGTCATCAACCGCGACCTGCCGCTGATCCAGGGCATCGTGCTGGTCTTCGCGCTGCTCTTCGTGCTGATCAACCTCGCCGTCGACATGACGTATGCGCTGCTCAATCCGAGGCTGCGCCATGGATGAGGCAAGTGTCGCCAGGCGCGGTTTGGCTCCGAGGCTGTGGCTGGCCGGCGGCTGGCTTCTGCTGGCGCTGCTCGCGGCCATCTTCGCGCCATTGATCGCGCCGCAGGATCCGCTGGCGCAGGATCTGATGCTGGAGCGGCTGCCGCCCTTCTGGCTGGACGGCGCCGAGCCCGGCTATTGGCTGGGCACCGACAGCCTGGGACGTGATCTGTTGTCGCGGCTGATCTTCGGCGGCCGCATCGCCTTCATCGTCGCCTTCGCGGCGGCGACGTCCGCCTGTGTTCTCGGCTCGGCGCTGGGGCTGATCGCCGGCTATTTCGGCGGCTGGCCCGACCGCATCATCTCGCGCATCGTCGATGTCTGGATGGCGTTCCCACCGGTGCTGTTCGCGATCCTTCTGGTAGCGGTGCTGGGCACCGGCTTGAGCTCCATCATCCTCGCCATCGCGATCATCGATTGGACGCGCTTCTGCCGGGTGATCCGCGCCGAGGCGATGAGCCAGGCGCGCATGGATTATGTCGAAAGCGCGCGCATCGCCGGCTATGGCCGTATCGGCATCATGCTGCGCGAAGTGCTGCCCAATGTGCTGCCGTCGGTGGTGGCGCTGCTGTCCCTGGAGATGGGCATCGCCGTCATCGTCGAGGCGATCCTGTCCTTCGTCAATCTGTCGATCTCGACCGACGACCCGACCTGGGGCAGCATCATCGCCGAGGGACGGCTGTCGATCCACCAGGCTTGGTGGGTGCTGGTGTTCCCGCTCATCACGCTGATCCTCACCGTGCTTTCCTTCAGCCAGTTCGGCGAAGCGCTGAAGGCGCGCTTCGATCCGGTGCTGCGATGAGCGCGTGCCTGGAAATCCGCGGTTTGAGCGCCGTGCTGCCCAACGGCCAGCGCGTGCTGCGCTCGGTGTCGCTTGCCGTGCAGCCGGGCGAGGTGCGCGCGCTGGTCGGCGAAAGCGGCGCCGGCAAGACGATGATCGGCAAGGCGGTGCTCGGCGTGCTGCCGAAAAGCGTGCGCATCGTCGAAGGCGAGATGCTGATCGAGGGCGAGGACCTCGGTCGCCTCGATGCCAAAGCGCGGCGGACCCTGATCGGCGCGCGCACGGCGCTGATCCCGCAGGATCCGCTCACCGCGCTCAACCCGTCGCGCCGCATCGGCCCGCAGATGACCGACCGGCTGGTGCGCATCCTCAGCTGGAGCGGCGAGAGGGCGGACCAGCGCATCCGGCAGTTGCTCGACGAGGTTCAGATCCGCGATCCCGAGCGCGTGCTGAAAAGTTATCCGCATGAATTGTCCGGCGGTATGCGCCAACGTGTGCTGATCGCGGCGGCGTTCGCGGCGGAGCCCCGATTGATTGTCGCCGACGAGCCGACGACGGCGCTGGACGTGACAGTGCAGAAACAGATCCTGCGGCTCATCGCGCAACTGCAGCGCGATCACGGCACGGCGATCCTGTTCGTCACCCATGACCTCGGCGTGGTTGCCAAGATCAGCCAGAAAGTGTCGGTGCTCTATGCCGGCAAGGTGGTCCAGGAAGCCGAGACCGAGGCGCTGTTTGCGGCACCGCAACACCCCTATACGCGCGCGCTGATGGCGGCGACACCGCGCTACACCGACCCATACGCCTCGCTGAAGCCGGTGGACGAAAGCGTGCTTGCCGGATTGGCCGCAGAGATCGCCGCCGCCGACAAGGACTGGAGGCCCGGCCATGGTTGAGCCGCTGATTTCCGTGCGCGGGCTGAAGGTGGCGCTGCCCGACATGACGCGCAAGCCGCTGATCGGCCGCGCGCCGCTGGCCGAGATTCTCAACGGACTGGATTTCGACCTGCCCAAGGGCTCAGTCACCGGCATCGTCGGCGAATCCGGCTCGGGCAAGTCGACGCTCGGTCGCGCGCTGGTCAGGCTGATCGAGCCTAGCGCGGGTTCCATCGGCTTCGAGGGGCGCGACATCAGCCGTCTTTCGGAAACCGAGCTGAGACCGCTGCGCCGCGACCTGCAGATGATCTTCCAGGATCCAATGTCATCGCTCAATCCGCGGCATACGATCTTCAACATCATCGCCGCACCCTTGCGGCAGAACGGGCTTGGCGACCGGCTGAAGGAACGCGTCGCGGAAGCGCTGCAGCGCGTCGGCCTGCCGCAGAGTTTTGCCAGCCGCTACCGCCACGAATTGTCGGGCGGCCAGCGTCAGCGTGTCGGTATCGCACGAGCGCTCGCGCTGTCGCCGAAATTCGTGCTGGCCGACGAGATCGTCTCCGGCCTCGACGTCTCGACGCAGGCGCAGATCCTGACGCTGCTGGAAAAGCTGGCGGCCGAGATGGGGCTGACGGTCGCCTTCATCAGCCACGATTTGTCGGTGATCCGGCGGCTTTGCCGGCAGGTCATCGTGATGCGCGAAGGCAGGATCGTCGAGGCTAGCGCCACGGACGCGCTGTTCGAGAACCCGAAGGAGACTTACACGCGCGACCTGCTCGCCGCCATTCCGCTGCCGGAAATCGACCCGGACTGGCTGCGGCCCAAGGCGTCGGCATGACGTGAGTTTTGATCCGCACGCCGACCAGCGGGCCTCGGATGTGCGCAAGGACAAGTCAGCCCGCCAACGGAGGGTGACATGAAATACGTAATCCAGGCGGCGATCCTCGCGGTCTCTTTGTTCGGCGCAATGGGAGTGGCTTCCGCGGATTCAATCCCCGGCATGCGCGGGCACGACCACACCGGCATCACCGTGCCCGACATGAAGCAGGCCGTCGACTTCTTCACCAATGTCGTCGGTTGCAAGAAGGCGATGTCGTTCGGGCCGTTCGCCGACGACAAGGGCACCTTCATGCAGGACCTGCTTGGCGTCGATCCCAAAGCGGTGATCGAAGAGATCACCATGGTTCGCTGCGGCTACGGATCGAACATCGAGCTGTTCAAATATACCGTGCCCGACCAGAAGGATTTGACACCGAAGAACAGCGATATCGGTGGCTTCCACATCGCCTTCTATGTCGACGACGTCGCCGCCGCGAAAACCCATCTCGAGGCCAAGGGCGTGAAGACCCGGATGGGACCGCTGCCGGTGAAGGAAGGGCCGGCTGCAGGCCAGACCATCCTCTATTTCCAGGCGCCCTGGGGTCTGCAGCTGGAGGCGATCAGCTACCCCGAAGGCATGGCGTATGAAAAGGACGCCGAGACGGTGCTGTGGAGCCCGAAGGATCCGACCAAGTGATGCACCAAACAGGCCGGCGTCGATCGTTCAATTATAAAACTTTAAGCTTGAAATAATCGCCGACCAGCGCGATACTGACAGCTGGGTCGCCGGCCTGCCGGCGTTCCCGATGCCTTAGAGCGTTTCATGCAATTCCGGACGGAAAACCGCTACGCATTTTTCCTGGAATTGCTCTAGAGGAGATCGCAAGACATGAAGGTTGCGGTTCTCGGCGGCGGACCAGCCGGACTCTATTTTGCCATTTCGCTCAAGCTGCGCGATGCCGCGCATGAGGTGACGGTCTATGAGCGCAACCGACCGGACGACACGTTCGGCTGGGGCGTGGTCTTGTCGGCGGAGACGCTGGAGAACCTGACCAGGAACGATCCGGTCAGCGCCGTCTGGATCAAGAAGCATTTCGCCTATTGGGACGACATCGCCGTCATTCATGACGGCGTGCGCACGGTGTCTTCAGGTCATGGCTTTTGCGGCATCGGCCGCAAGCGGCTCCTGATCCTCTTGCAGCGGCGCGCCCGCGAGCTCGGCATCAAGATGATGTTCGAGACCGATGTTTCCGACCCGAAACCCTTTATGGAAACGCATGACCTGGTGGTCGCCGCCGACGGGTTGAACTCTAAATCCCGCGCCACGTTCGCCGACGTCTTCAAGCCGGACATCGACACCCGCAAATGCAAGTTCGTGTGGCTCGGCACCACGCAGAAATTCGACGACGCCTTCACCTTCATCTTCGAGAAGACCGAGCATGGCTGGGTGTGGGCGCATGCCTACCAGTTCGACAGCGAGACCGCGACCTTCATCGTCGAATGCAGCGAAGCGACCTGGGCTGCGTTCGGCTTCGGCCAGATGACGCAGCAGGAATCGATCGCGGTCTGCGAACGCATTTTTGCAAAGCATCTCGGCGGCCACCCGCTGATGACCAACGCCAACCACATTCGAGGTTCGGCCTGGATCAACTTCCCGCGCGTGCTGTGCGAGCGCTGGTCGTACAAGAACCTGGCGCTGATGGGCGACGCCGCGGCTTCAGCGCATTTCTCGATCGGCTCCGGCACCAAGCTGGCGCTGGAGAGCGCGGTGGCGCTTGCCGACTATGTCGAGTCAGAGCCCGACCTCGAGGCGGCCTTCCGCAGGTATGAGGATGCGCGGCGCACCGAGGTGCTGAAGCTGCAATCGGCAGCGCGCAATTCATTGGAATGGTTCGAGGAAGTCGAACGATATCTCGGTTTGGATCCAGTTCAGTTCAACTATTCGCTGCTGACCCGCTCGCAGCGCATCAGCCATGAGAACCTTCGCCTGCGCGATGCCGAATGGCTGGCGGGCGCCGAGGAATGGTTCCAGCGCAAGGCCGGCGCCGGCGGCAACAGCTTACGCCGCGCGCCGATGTTCGCGCCGTTCAAGCTGCGCGACATGACGCTCAGCAACCGCATCGTCGTCTCGCCGATGGCGCAGTACAAGGCGGTCGACGGCTGCCCGACCGATTGGCATTTTTCGCATTATGCCGAGCGTGCCAAGGGCGGCGCCGGCCTGCTCTATATCGAGATGACCTGCGTCAGCCCGGAAGGGCGCATCACGCCCGGATGCCCGGGCTTCTACAGACCGGAGCATGAGGTCGCGTGGAAGCGGCTGGTCGATTTCGTCCATGCCGAGACCGAAGCAAGGATCTGCGCCCAGATCGGCCATTCCGGCGCCAAGGGCTCGACCCGGGTGGGCTGGGAAGGAACCGACGTGCCGCTGCCGGACGGCAACTGGCCGGTGATGGCGCCTTCGGCCGTGCCATGGTCGCCGAAGAACCAGGTGCCGAAGGCGATGGACCGCGCCGACATGGATCTGGTTCGCGATCAGTTCGTCGCCTCGGCCGAGATGGCCAAACGCTGCGGCTTCGATATGCTGGAGATCCATGCCGCGCATGGCTACCTGCTGTCAGCCTTCATCACGCCGCTGACCAATCGCCGCACCGACGACTATGGCGGCTCGCTGGAAAACCGCATGCGCTATCCGCTGGAAATCTTCCATGCGGTGCGCGCAGTGTGGCCGGCCGAGAAGCCGATCTCGATGCGCATTTCGGCCAATGACTGGGTCGGCATCGAAGGGGTGACGCCGGCCGACGCGGTCGAGATCGCCAGGCTGCTGCATCAGGCCGGCATCGATCTCTGCGACGTGTCGGCCGGGCAGACCACCATCGCCGCCAAGCCGGTCTATGGCCGCATGTTCCAGACGCCGTTTTCCGACCGCATCCGCAACGAGGTCGGCATGGCGACGATGGCGGTCGGCAATATCTACGAGCCCGACCATGCCAACTCGATCCTGATGGCCGGCCGCGCCGATCTGGTGGCGCTGGCCAGGCCGCATCTTGCCGATCCGTACTGGACGCTGCACGCGGCGGTGACGCTCGGCGACCGCGGCGTCAAATGGCCCGATCCCTATCTGCCGGGACGCGACCAGATCTACCGGCTGGCCGAGCGGGAAGCGGCGGCGGGGCTCAAAGTATGAGCGCCGTGCGCGAAATTGCCGGCAAGCACGCGCTGGTCACCGGCGGCGGCTCCGGCGTCGGCAAAGCCATTGCGCAAGCGCTGGCGGCAGAAGGTGTGGCCGTCACCATATGCGGGCGGCGCGAAGCAGCGCTGGCCGAGGTTACAAAGGAAAACGACCGCATCTTTGCCGTCACCGCCGATGTCACGAACGAGGCCGACATGGCGGACGTGTACCAGAAGGCGGAAGCCGCACGCGGGCCCTTCGACATCGTCGTGGCCAATGCCGGCATGGCGGGCAGCGCGGCGGCGCACAAGACCGCGCTGGCCGACTGGCAGCGCACGCTCGACGTCAATCTCACCGGCGCCTTCCTGACCGTGAAGCCGGCGCTCGCCGGAATGCTCGCGCGAAAGACAGGCCGGATCATTTTCATTGCCTCGACCGCGGGCCTCAAGGGTTATGCCTATGTCGCACCTTACGTCGCGGCCAAGCACGGTGTTGTCGGGCTGATGCGGGCTTTAGCGGCCGAGACCGCCAAATCCGGTGTCACCGTGAATGCCGTGTGCCCGGGCTTCGTCGAAACCGAGATGCTTGAAGAATCCGTCCAGCGCGTCGTCGAGAAGACCGGACGTTCCACCGACGAGGCGCGCGCGAGCCTTGCGGCGACGAACCCGCAAGGGCGTTTCATCCAGCCGGAAGAAGTCGCGGCGGCGGTGCTTTGGCTATGCAGCGACGCCGCGCGGTCGATCACCGGGCAGGCCATTTCGATCTCGGGGGGCGAGACATGGTAGCGGGACCGACTTCCGCCGGACCGGGCAAGGACAGGCTGCGGCTGTGGATACGCCTGCTACGCGCCTCGCGCACCATCGAGGCCGAGTTGCGCGAACGGCTGAAGAAGGAATTCGACACCACACTGCCTCGCTTCGACGTGATGGCGGCGCTCTACCGCTCGCCGGAAGGCATGCTGATGAGCGACCTGTCGCGCTTCCTGCTGGTGTCGAACGGCAATGTGACGGGCATCGTCGACCGGCTGGTTTCGGAAGGGCTGGTGACACGGGCGCGGCGCAATGGCGACCGCCGCACCTCGATGGTGCGTCTGACCGAGGAAGGTTCGAAATCCTTCGCCGCGATCGCCGCCGCGCATGAGAATTGGGTCGGCGAGCTGCTCGGCAATGTCAGCGAGGACGAGGCGCGGCAGCTGACCGGCATGTTGAAATCGTTCCGCAGCAATTGGGAGGGACGCGAATGAGCGCCATGGCCAAGCTCAAGCCGAAGCACTTCCTCTGGCAGGTCGAAGGCAAGGTTGCGAAGATCCGGCTCGACCGGCCGGAGCGCAAGAACCCGCTGACCTTCGACAGCTATGCCGAGCTGCGCGACACGTTTCGCGAGCTCGTCTATGCCGACGACGTCGATGCCGTGGTGTTCCTGCCCAATGGCGGCAATTTCTGTTCGGGCGGCGATGTCCACGACATTATCGGGCCGCTGGTCAAGATGGACATGAAGGCGCTGCTTGCCTTCACGCGCATGACCGGCGACTTCGTCAAGGCGATGCTCAACTGCGGCAAGCCGATCATCGCGGCCGTCGACGGCGTGGCGGTCGGCGCCGGCGCGATCATCGCCATGGCCTCCGATATCCGCATCGCCACGCCCGAGGCAAAGACCGCCTTCCTGTTCACCCGCGTCGGGCTTGCCGGCTGCGACATGGGCGCTTGCGCGATCCTGCCGCGCATCATCGGCCAGGGCCGCGCGGCCGAGCTGCTCTACACCGGCCGCACCATGAGCGCTGCCGAAGGCGAGCGCTGGGGGTTCTACAATCGCCTGGTCGAGCCGGCGGCGCTCGAGGCCGACGCGCTCGACATGGCGGCGCGCATCGTTTCCGGCCCGACCTTTGCGCATGGCATCACCAAGACACAGCTCAACCAGGAATGGTCGATGGGCCTCGAGCAAGCGATCGAGGCGGAAGCGCAGGCACAGGCGATCTGCATGCAGACCGGCGATTTCAAGCGGGCGTACAAGGCGTTCGCCGCGAAGGAAAAGCCGGTGTTCGAGGGGAGTTGAGGATGGGTGTGTTCTTGGAGAGGTTGGCGGGACAGTGCCCCCCTCTGGCCTGCCGGCCATCTCCCCCTCTAGGGGGGAGATCGGATGTCGCCCCCGCTTTCGCCAACCACCAACGCCGCAGGATTGAGCGGGACGCCAAAACTGCCAATCTCCCCCCTACAGGGGGAGATGTCCGGCAGGACAGAGGGGGGCGCCGTAGAGCGCAACGCCCTAAGCACTGCGGAGGTGCAAATGCCTGACCGCACCTTCCTCTCGTGGCCCTTCCTCGAAGATCGCCACCGCCAACTCGCCGAGCGTCTCGAAGCCTGGTGCCAACAAAACCTTCCCGTCGACCACCACGACGTCGACGCCGCCTGCCGCGATCTCGTGGCGATGCTTGGCCGCGACGGGTGGCTGAAGCCGACGGCGCTCGACCCGGCCAAACCCGGACCGCTCGATGTGCGCACGCTCTGCATCACGCGCGAGACACTTGCCCGCCACGATGGGCTCGCCGATTTCGCCTTCGCCATGCAGGGGCTGGGCACCGGCGCGATCTCGCTGTTCGGCACGCCGGACCAGCAGCGCTGGCTGGAGAAGACGCGGGCCGGCCAAGCGATCTCCGCCTTTGCGCTCTCCGAGCCACGCTCGGGGTCGGATGTCGCCAATATGGAAATGACCGCTGTCCGCGAAGGCGGCGACTATCTGCTCTCGGGCGAAAAGACCTGGATCTCCAATGGCGGCATCGCCGACCTCTACGTGGTGTTCGCCCGCACCGGCGAGGCGCCAGGCGCCAAGGGGATTTCCGCTTTCGTCGTGCCGGCGGAGACGAAGGGGCTCAGCGTCGCCGAGCGGCTCGAGGTCATCGCCCCTCACCCTCTGGCGCGGCTCTCCTTCGATAATGTCCGCATTCCGGCTTCCGCGCTGATCGGCAAGCCGGGCGACGGTTTCCGCCTCGCCATGTCGGTGCTCGACGTGTTCCGCTCGACGGTCGGCGCGGCGGCCCTCGGCTTCGCGCGGCGCGCGCTGGATGAGAGCGTCAAGCGGGCGAGCGAGCGAAAACTGTTCGGTGCGCCGATGGCGGAGCTGCAGATGGTGCAGGGTCACCTCGCCGACATGGCGCTGGATGTGGACGCCGCTGCGCTCCTCATCTATCGCGCCGCATGGACCAAGGACATGGGGGCCGCGCGGGTGACGCGCGAGGCCGCCATGGCCAAGCTCTTCGCCACCGACAGGGCCCAGGACGTGATCGACAAGGCGGTGCAACTGCATGGCGGCGATGGCGTCCGCAAGGGACACATTATCGAGAGCCTCTATCGCGAGATCCGGGCGTTGCGCATCTATGAGGGCGCCTCGGACGTGCAGAAGGTGGTCATCGCCAGGCAGGTGATGGGCGGGGCGTGACAACGAGTTTGAACCAGGGGGAACTGGACATGCACACGATCCTGCAGCCGGAAGGCTGGGCCAAACCGATCGGCTACGCCAATGGTGTGGCCGCGCGTGGCCGGCTCGTCTTTATCGGCGGCCAGGTCGGGTGGAATGCCGAATGCCGGTTCGAGACCGACGACTTCGTCGGCCAGGTGCGCCAGACGCTCGCCAACATCGTTGCCGTGCTCGCCGAAGCCGGCGGCGAGCCGCGGCACATCACCTCGATGACTTGGTACTTTACCGACAAGGCCGAATATGTCGGCAACCTCAAGGGCATCGGCGAGGCCTATCGCGACGTGATCGGCCGACACTTCCCGGCGATGGCGGCGATGCAAGTGGTGGCGCTGGTCGAGGACCGTGCCAAGGTTGAGATTCAGGCGACGGCTGTTATCCCCGAGTAGTTACTCGCGAAGCCCGGCCTGCCGCAGCAGCGGCAGAACATGGTCGCAGAAATAGGGCAGTTCCTGGGTGTAGTTGACGAAGGACAACGCGATGCCCTGATAACCATGCCCGGCGATGGCGACCATATCGGCGGCAATCTTTTCAGGGGTTCCGATCAAAGGATAAGTGCCGGCGCCGCCGGCAAAGCGCTGCCGATAGAGATCATAGGCGTGCGGATCGTGCGACTGGGAGAATTCCTTCTTGCCGGCCATATGGGCGTCGACGGCTTCGTGATCGGCCATCGTGACGGCGTAGCGCGTGTAATAGGCCTGCGCCTCTTCCACCGTCGGGCGGCAGACGACATGCGCAACCGTATAGACGCCGACATCGCGGCCCGCCTTGTCGGCGCGCTCACCGATGTCGGCGACATGCTTGCCGGCATCGTTCATCTCGGAAAAGGTCGTGAACAGATAGTCGCATCTGGCGGCGGCGAAATCCCGGCCCGGGCCGCCGAAAGCGGCATTCATCGTCACCGGACGCGGAACCTGAAGACTGGCCGGCCGGCTCACCGCCTGCTTGAGCCGATAATAAGCGCCTTCGTAGTCGAGAGGCTCGCTCGATGCATAAAGCCGCTCGAGGATTTCAATCCATTCCGCCGCCTGATCATAGCCCTTCTCGACCAGCGGGGTGCCGAACATGCCGAATTCCTTCGGGTTCCAGCCGCAAACGATGTTGAGCCCGGCGCGGCCCTGGCTGATGTGGTCGACCGTCGCCAGCGCCTTGGCGGCGTAGAGTGGATGCACCAGCGGCACATGCACCGTCAGGAACAGGCCGATCTGCTCGGTCACGGCCGCGAGCGCCGCCGCCCAGGTGAAGGTCTCGAAGGAGAATTCGCGGACCTTGTTGCGGCCGCCGAAACCGCGCCAGCGCGCGATCGGCAACATGAATTCGAGGCCGGCGCGATCGGCTATCTGGGCGGCCGTCAGATTATCCCGCCAGCTCGCCGTCCAGCGTTCCGGCACGTCGGTGATGGCAAGCCCGCCATCGGCATTGGTCGAGAAGACGCCGAGCTTCAGTCTGTTCGGGCCGTGCAGGGGATGGGCTTTGATCATCTCGGAAACTCGCAGCGGGACGCCACACGCTAGGCCGGCGTGAAAATATTTCAAGCCTGAAATAGCTTCGCCTCGCCGCCATTTGCGCGTATGCATTGGGCAACTCAAAAAGGGGATGGCATGAGCGAGTTCCGCCAGAAGTGCATCGGCAAGACGAACCTTATCGGGTCATTCGCCGCCATTCCCCATCCGGTCGCCGTCGAGGTCATGGCGCTGTCCGGCCTCGATTTCCTCTGCATCGACTGGGAGCACGCGCAGATCTCGCGCGACATGATCGAGGCCATGGTGCGGGCAACCGACGTGCATCGCGTGCCGGCGATGGTCCGGGTTCCCGGCCATGCGCCGGAAGCCATTCAGGCGGCGCTGGACAGCGGCGCGCAAGGCGTGCTCGTGCCGCGCGTCTCGACGGCGGAGCAGGCCGCGATGGCGGTGAAGGCCTCGCGCTATCCGCCGCAAGGCGCGCGCGGTGTCGGTCCCGGCCGGGCCGCGGGCTATGGCTATCGCATTCCCGAATATCTTGCCTCCGCCAACAACCGAACGATCGTCGCGGTCCAGGTTGAGACATCGGAGGGACTGGCCAATATCGAAGCGATCGCAGCGGTCGACGGCGTCGACGTGGTCTTCGTCGGCCCTGGCGATCTCTCGGTGTCGATCGACGCGATCGGCCCGGCAGGCGCGGACAAGCTCTCCGAGGCGATCGGAACAATCATTCGCGCGACGATCGCACATGGCAGGACTGCCGGCATATTTTGCGCCAGCCCCCAGACCGTCAGCCGATGGGCAGCCATCGGCGCGAGTTTCTTCGTGCTGGCCAGCGACACGATGTTTCTCGGTGCCGGCGCCGCGGCCAACGGCACCGCCGCCCGCGCCGAACTGGCGCAAGGGGCCGGCTAGGCGAGAGCATATCGGCAAGGTAGAGGGTCGCCAAACTTTAAGCTTAAAACTTTCGCCTTGAAAAGCGCCGTACTTTGGATAGCATCAAGATCGCGACTGTCCGGCTGGAGGGGCTTTTCCGGTCCATCGCAGTGTTCCGGGTGAGAGGGGTTCGGTCCTTGTCGTTCATACTGCCCCATTCATCGTCCAGCGCGCGCTATGCCTTCGATGGCGTGCGTGCCCAGATTCGCGATCTGCACACCGAAAACATCGCCAACCTTGCGGTTCGCGCGCGGGAACTCGGCGATGTCATCGCGCTCTGGTACGGCGAAGGCGATATGGTGACGCCAGCCTTCATCCGCGACGCGGCGAAGGCCGCCTTCGACGAAGGCCTGACCTTCTACGTTCCCAACATGCGTGGGCACGGCCCGCTGAACGAGGCGCTTTCAGAGTACCAGACGCGCATCCACGGCCGCTCGATCCCGATCGCGCGGACCACGGTGACGCCGGGCGGCATGCAGGCGCTCTATCTGGCGCTGGAACTGCTGGTCGATACCGGCACCAACGTCGTCTATGTCGCGCCGCAATGGCCCAACATCCACAACGCCATCCATCTGATCGGCGGCGAGCCGCGCCCGTTCTCGCTCGACTTCAAGGGCGACTGGCAACTCGATCTCGACCGATTGTTTGCAAGCTGCGATGCGCGCACCCGCGCGATCTTCCTGTCGACGCCGTCCAATCCGACCGGCTGGACCGCGACGCGCGAGGAGATGCAGGCGCTGCTCGACTTCAGCAGGCGCACCGGCATCTGGATCATCTCCGACGAGGTCTACGGCCGGCTCTATCTCGAGGGCGACGTCGCCCCTTCCATCCTGCAGATCGCCGAGGATGGCGACAGGGTGCTTTCGGTCAACAGTTTTTCGAAGGCTTGGGCAATGACCGGTTGGCGCATCGGCTGGCTGACGCATCCGTCAGGCGTTGCCGACCAGCTCGGCGCGATGACGCAATATGTCAACAGCGGCACCGCCGCGCCGATCCAGGCCGGCGCCGTCGCGGCGATCCGCCAGGGCGAGCCGCTGGTCGAGGAAATCAGGCAGCGGATCAGGATAGGCCTCGACCTCGCCTATGAGCGGCTGGCGCAAATCCCAGGCACCATCCTGCCGACCAAGCCGCGCGGAGGCATGTATGCGTTCTTCGCCCTGGAGGGCGAGAACGACGCGCGGCGCGCCTGCGCCCGCATTCTGGAGACGGCGCGGGTCGGGCTTGCGCCCGGTCACCTGTTCGGAAATTCGGCTGCGGCGTTCCTGCGCATGTGCGTGTGCCGCGACACCAGCCAGATAGAAACGGCGCTTCAACGCATGACCGCCGCAATGAATTGACGCCCTGCCGGAAGCGGGGCGGCAAAAAACCGTGCGGGGAAAACCCGCCCGTTCAACAACAGAGGGAACAGAAATGAGCTTTACTCGTCGCAACCTGCTTCTCATGGCCGCCGCTATCGGCATCGCCGCCGGCCCCGCCACCGCTTACGCCGCGGATGTGCTCAATGTCGGCGCTTACCCGACCAATCCGCCTTTCGAATACAAGAACGAGAGCGGCACCTTCGAGGGTTTCGAGGTCGACATCGTCAACGAGGCGGCCAAGCGCATCGGCATGACCACCGACATCGCCGATCTCGGGTTCCAGGCGCTGTTTGCCGCCACCACCTCCAAGCGCATCGACGTCGCCATCTCCTCGATCACCATCACGCAGGAGCGGCTGAAGTCGCAGTCCTTCACGCAGCCCTATTATGACTCCGACATGGGCATCGCCACCAAGGCCGACAGCCCGATCAGCACCGAGGCGGACCTCAAGGGCAAGGTCGTCGGCGTGCTTTCCGGTTCCACCGGCGAAACCTGGGTCAAGGACCATCAGCAGGCCGACGGCTTCAGCGACGTGAAGGGCTATGACACGCAGCAGAACCTGTTGCTCGACCTCAGCGCCGGCCGCGTCGATGCCGCCGTCAGCGATATCCCCGGCATGCAATATTCCTTCAAGAAGATGAAGGACCTCGTCGTCAAGCAGCGCATCAAGACCGGCGAGCAATACGGCCTGATGATGACCAAGGACCACCCGCTGCTCGGCAAGCTGAACGACGCGCTGACCGCGATGAAGAAGGACGGGACGCTGGCCGCGATCCACAAGAAGTGGTTCGACAGCGATGCTCCGGCGGACTCCTCCACGGTCAAGGAAATGCCGCTGCCCAAGGCCTGAGCGGCGACGAACACAACAGGACGTGCCGGCGCGAGAGGCCGGCACGTCCGTTTTTTTCACCCATGAGCCCTGCCATCGCCGAAGCCGGTGCGGCAAAATCGGTGTCGGTGCGCGGCTCTGGCGTCTGTCTCCTTAATTTGAGCAATTGCGGACGAAAAGCCGTTTCGCACTTTTCGTGGAATTGCTCTGGACGCAAAACGGTTCGGGAACGCTCCCATGTCGCTGATCGACACCTTCTTCAATCCCGGCGTTATTGCAGCCAGCCTGCCGGCGCTGCTGCGCGGCTTTCTCAACACGCTGCTGCTTGGGGTGATGAGCATCGTCATCGGCATCGCGGCGGGGCTGGCGATCAGCCTCGTGCGGCTCTATGCGCCGAAGCCGCTGCGGCTGCTCGCAGTCGGCTACACCGACATCTTTCGCGCTTTGCCGGTGCTGGTGGTTTTGATCCTGATCTACTACGCGCTGCCCTTCCTCGGCATACGCCTGTCGTCCTGGACGTCCGCCGTGACGGCTTTCGCCATCATCATGTCGGCTTACTCGGCCGAGGTATTTCGCTCCGGCATCGAAAGCATTCCTCGCGGCCAGTTTGAGGCGGCGCAGGCGCTTGGCCTGCCGTTCATGCTGACCCTGCGCAAGGTCGTGCTGCCGCAGGCGATCCGCGTGGTCATCCCGCCGATGACCAGCAACTGCGTCTCGATGTTCAAGGACACCTCGCTCGCCTCGACCGTGGCGCTGCCGGAGCTGCTCAAGGAAGCGACGAATGCGCAGTCGCTCTACGCCAATCCCTCGCCGCTGATCGGCGCGGCGCTTGTCTACCTCATCTTCCTCTGGCCGATGGTGCGCCTCGTCAGCCTGCTCGAGCGCCGCTTCCAGACCGAGAAGACGCGCTGAACCCCGTCCACCGATCGTCCAAGTCCCCCGCAGGAGCCTGCCCGTGAACAAGCACCAGTCCGACAATACCAACGCCGCCGCGTTCCCGGTCGAGAAGATCCGCGCAATGTTTCCGGCGCTTCAACAGGCCGGCGACTTCATCTTCCTGGACAATGCCGCCGGCGCGCAGATCCCGCAAAGCGTGCTCGACGCCGTGACCAATCATCTGGTTTCACACAATGTGCAGCGCGGCGGCCGCTATGGCCGCAGCGTCACCGTCGATCAGTCGGTCGCCGACGCACGCGAGAGTGTGGCGCTGTTGATCAATGCCTACAGTCCGTCCGAAATCTGCTTCGGCATGAACGCCACCTCGTTCATCCGCCTGGTCAGCCTCGGCATCGGCCAGATGCTCGCGAAAGATCCTGGGGGGCGCGACGAGATCGTCGTTACCGACATGGATCACGACGCCAACATCGCCACTTGGCTGGCGCTGGAATCCGCCGGCGCCAAGTTCAAATGGTGGCGCATGCGCGAGGACGGCAATCTGCATGTCGACGACCTCAAGCCGCTGGTGTCGGAGCGCACGCGCCTCGTCGCCTGCACGGTGACAGCGCATTCGATCGGCTCGATCGTCGACGTCGCCTCGGTGGCCAGGATCGCGCATGCGGCCGGCGCCGAAGTGTTCCTGGATTGCGTGCATTACGGCCCGCATGGGCTGATCGACGTGCAAGCCTGGCAGTGCGACTATCTCGTCTGCTCCGGCTACAAGAATTTCTCGCCGCATATGGGCTTCCTATGGGGGCGCTTCGACACGCTGAAGCGGCTGCCGACCTTCCGCGAGGACTTCATTCCCGACGAGCCGCCCTACAAGGTCGAGGCCGGCACCTTCATCTATGAGAACGTCTCCGGCATGGACGCGGCGGTGCGATATCTGGAATCGATCGGCCGCAACTTCCTTCCCGAAAACAACCGCTCGCGCCGCGACAACATCGTCGCCGGCATGAACGCCATCCGCGATTACGAGCTGATGCTGGCGCGCGCAATGCTGAAGGTGCTGAAGGATTGCAATGCCACGATCTACGGCGTCGCTGACGAGGCGCGCATCACCGAGCGCGTGCCGACCTTCTGCTTCAACATCGGCAAGCTGTCGCCGCAGCGGATCGTCGAGGAGATGGCCGCCATGCAGATCGGCATACGCGACGGCCACATGTATGCGCCGCGGCTGATGAAGCGGCTGAATCTGTCGATGGACAGCGGCGCCATTCGTGCCTCGCTGGTGCATTACAACACGGTGGAAGAGGTGCACCGTTTTGGGGAAGCGCTGCGGGCGATTATTGCGAAGTTGCGGTGATCCCGACCACCTCCGCGTCGTCATCCACGGGCGAAGCAAGGAGCGAAGCGACGCGCGCAGACCCTAGGATCCATTCCGTGACGTGAGAGCGCCGCTCACGGTGCAGAAATTCTACTCCGCTGCATTCTTCGGCTGAGGTACCGGCATGGATTCTAGGTCTTCGCGCCGCTTCGCGGCGCTCCGCCCTAGAATGACGAAGCAGGAGGCCTACGCCGCCTTCTTCGCCAGCCGCGCCTTGATGCTGGCAATGTCGGCGCGCGGCGTCGCGGCGAAGAGCGTCTTGGTGTAGGCGTGCTTGGGATCGGAGAAGACCTCGTCGCGCGGGCCGTATTCGACGGCTTCGCCGAAATACATGACCATCACGTCGTCGGCGATATAGCGGACCACCGAGAGGTCGTGGCTGATGAAGACATAGGTCAGCTGGAACTCGTCCTGCAGGTCGGCAAGCAGGTTCAGCACCTGCGCCTGCACGGAGAGGTCGAGCGCCGAGACCGGCTCGTCGAGCACCAGGAGGCTCGGGTTCAGCATCAGCGCCCGGGCAATGGCGATGCGCTGGCGCTGGCCGCCCGAGAACATATGCGGGTAGCGATTGTAGTGCTCGGGTCCGAGACCGACCTTCTTCAGCATCTTCATCGCCAAGTCGCGCCGCTCTTCGGCCGCCTTGTCGGTGTTGATGAGCAACGGCTCGCCCAGCACATCGCCGATCTTCTGGCGCGGATTGAGCGAGCCATAAGGGTTCTGGAACACGATCTGCACCTTGCGGCGCATCTCCTTAGTGAGCCCGTCCCTGGCGATGTCGACCTTGTTGCCGTCGATGAAGAGCTCGCCTGAGGTGGCCGGATCGATCAGCGTGATGATGCGGGCGAGCGTGGACTTGCCGCAGCCGCTCTCGCCGACGACGGCAAGCGTCTTGCCCTTCTCGACGCTGAAGGACACGCCCTTCACCGCATGGACGGTGCGCGCGCCGCGGAACAGGCCGCCGCCGACATGGTAGTCGCGCTTGATGTCCTTGCCTTCGACGACCTTGGTCATGCGCCGGCTCCTGAAGGTGCGGGCTCGAACAGCATGTCGGAGACGGTCGGCAGCCGGTCGCCGACGGCGTTCTCCGGCAGCGCCGAGAGCAGCGCGCGCGTATAGTTGCTCTTCGGCGATTCAAAGAGCGACAGCACGTCGGCCTCTTCCATCTTGCGGCCCTTGTACTGGACGATGACGCGGTCGGCGGTTTCGGCAACCACGCCCATATTGTGGGTGATCATGATCAGGCCCATGCCGTATTTGGCCTGCAGCGAGACCAGCAGGTCGAGGATCTGCTTCTGGATGGTGACGTCGAGCGCGGTGGTCGGCTCGTCGGCGATCAACAGCTTCGGATTGCAGGCGATCGCCATGGCGATCATGACGCGCTGGCACTGGCCGCCCGACATCTGGTGCGGGAAGGAATTCAGCCGCTCCTCCGGTTCCGGAATGCCGACCTGCTTGAAAAGCTCGATGGCGCGCGCCCGGCGCTCGGCCTTGTCCATGCCCACGTGGAAGCGCAGCACTTCCTCGATCTGGAAGCCGACGGTGAAGCAGGGATTGAGGCTGGCGACCGGCTCCTGGAAGATCATGGCAATGTCCTTGCCGATGATCTTGCGGCGGTCGGCCGGGTCAATCTTCAACAGATCGCGGCCGTTGAAAGCCATGCGGTCGGCGGTGACGGTCGCCGTCCATGGCAGCAGGCCCATCACCGCCAGCATCGACACCGACTTGCCGGAGCCGGATTCGCCGACGATGGCGAGCACCTCGCGCTCGTCGACATGGAGCGAGACGCCGTCGACGGCGCGGAACGGACCGGACGCGGTCTGGAATTCGACGACGAGGTTCTGGATGTCGAGCAGCGCCATCACGACCTCCTGAGCTTGGGATCGAGGGCATCGCGCAGGCCGTCGCCGACAAGGTTGATGGCAAGCACGGTGATGAGGATGGCAAGACCCGGGAAGGTCACCACCCACCAGGCGCGCAGGATGAATTCGCGCGCCGTGGCAAGCATGGTGCCCCACTCCGGCGTCGGCGGCTGGGCGCCGAGGCCAAGGAAGCCGAGGGCTGCGGCTTCCAGGATAGCATTGGAGAAGGACAGCGTGCCCTGGACGATCAAAGGCGCAAGGCAGTTGGGCAGGATGGTGGCGAGCATCAGCCGCAGATGGCCGGCGCCGGCGACCTTCGCCGCCACGACATATTCGCGGCTCTTCTCGGCCATCACGGCGGCACGCACCAGCCGGGCGAAATGCGGCTGCAGGACCAATGCGATCGCCAGCATGGCGTTGAACAGGCCCGGGCCGAGGATGGTGACAAGCACCAGGGCCAGGAGCAGTGACGGAAAGGCCAGGATCAGGTCCATGACGCGCATGATCGCAACGTCGACCCAGCCGCGGAAATAGCCGGCCAGCAGGCCGAGCGTGATGCCGCCGGTGAGCGCCAGCGTGACCACCACGGCGCCGATCAGCAGCGAGAAGCGCGCGCCGTAGAGCAGGCGCGAGAGGATGTCGCGGCCGACCGGGTCGGTGCCGAGCAGATATTGCGTCGAGCCGCCGGCCTGCCAGGCGGGGGGCCGCAGAAACGCGGTCTTGTCCTGGACGTCGGGCGCATAAGGCGCGAGCAGCGGCGCGAACAGCGCGGCGAGCACCAACAGGAGGAAGACGAACAGGCCGATGACGGCGCCGCGGTTGACGGAGAAATAGTGCCAGAAGGTCTTGAGGCCTGTGAGCCGATCCGGACTGCCGGCCGCCATCGGGGCGATTTCGGTCTGGGTCATTTATGCCGCCCTGATGCGTGGGTTGATGACGGCATAAAGCACATCGACGATGAGGTTCACCGCCATGACGATGAGCGCGATCAAAAGCAGACCCGACTGCACGACGACATAGTCGCGCTTGAAGATGGAATCGACCATCCATTTGCCGATGCCCGGCCAGGCGAAGATGGTCTCGGTGAGGATGGCGCCCGCAAGCAGCGTGCCGACCTGCAGGCCGATGGTGGTGACGACCGGGATAAGCGCGTTGCGAAGGGCATGCACGCCGATGACGCGCGCTGCCGAAAGGCCCTTGGCGCGCGCGGTGCGGACATAGTCCTCGCCCAGTACCTCGAGCATGGCCGAGCGCGTCTGGCGCGCGATCACCGCCAGCGGAATGGTGCCGAGCACGATCGCCGGCAGGACGAGATGGCTAAGCGCGGAGCGGAATGCATCCCACTTGCCATAGAGCAGGCTGTCGACGGTCATGAAGCCGGTGATCGGCTTGAAAAAGAACTGCAGGCCGATGCGGCCCGAGACCGGCGTCCAGCCGAGATAGCCCGAGAAGAAGATGATGAGCAGCAGGCCCCACCAGAAGATCGGCATGGAGTAACCGACAAGGGCCGTGCCCATCAGCGACTGGTCGAACCATGAGCCGCGCTTGACGGCGGCAAAAATGCCGGCGGGAATGCCGATCACCATGGCGAAGATCATGGCGAAGAAGGACAGTTCCAGCGTCGCCGGGAAGAGCGTCTTGAATTCCTCGAGGACCGGCCGCTTGGACGAGATGGAAACGCCGAAATCGCCGGTGGCGACCTCACCCACATAGCGCGCATACTGCTCCCAGATCGGCAGATTGTAGCCGAACTGTTGCTTGAGCTCTTCGTAGCGGGCGGGGGCGACGCCATGCTCGCCGGCCATGGCGAGGATCGGATCGCCCGGCAGCAGCCGGACAAAGGCGAAGGCACAGATGGTGATGCCGACCAAGGTCGGAATCAGGAGGGCGATTTTGTTGAGAAGGTATCGGAGCATCATCAAATGGAACGGGGCGGCGCTGGAAGTTGCGCCGCCCCGTTCGCAATATTACTCGGACTTGTCAACGCCGTCGAAACGGTGAATGCCGAGCGGGTCCATCTTGAAGCCGGTGACATTATTGCGAACGACCGCGTAAACCTGGCTGTGAGCCAGCAGGAAAGCGGGCGCTTGCTTGGCGAAGATCACCTGCGCCTGCTCATAGAGCTTGGTGCGCTCGGCCTGGTCGCTGGTCTTCTTGGCCTTCTGGATCAGGTCCTCGAAATCCTTGTCGCACCAGCTGGAGTAGTTCGAGACGCCGATGGCCGAGCAGGCGAAGAGAGTGGCGAAGAAATTGTCCGGATCGCCATTGTCGCCGGTCCAGCCGATCTGGAAGGCGCCGGGACGGTCCTTCTTCTTGCCTTCCTCGCGATACTTCGTCCACTCGTAGTTGACGATGTTCGCCTTGACGCCGACTTTGGCCCAGTCGGCCTGGATCAGCTCAGCCGCGCGCTGGAAGTTCGGATTGTAAGGACGAACGCGGTCGGCAGCCCAGAGCTGGATTTCCTTCAGGCCGGCATCGGCGAGAACCTTCTTGGCCGCTTCCGGATTGTAGGTATCGGTCTTCACGTCCTTGTTCCACGACCACATGGTCGGCGGGATGAGGTTCTCGGCGGGCGTCGCGCCGGCATCCTGGAACAGCGACTTTATCAGGGCCTCCCGGTCGATCGCCTGATTGAGCGCATGGCGCACTTCCGGCTTGTCGAGCGGCGGGATCGTGGTGTTGTAGCTCATATAGCCGATGTTCAGGCCGGCCTGATCCATCAGCGTCACGTCCTTGTTGGTCTTGATGGTGGCGATGTCGGCCGGGTTCGGATAGGGCGCGACGTCGCATTCGCCGGCGAGCACCTTCTGGATGCGGGCGGTCGCGTCAGGCGTGATGGCGAAGACGAGATCGTCGATTTTTTCCTTGCCCTTGAAGTAGTCGGGATTGGCAGCATAGCGGATGACCGAATCCAGCTGGTAGTCGACGAACTGGAACGGGCCGGTGCCGACCGGCTTGGTCGAGAAGTCGGCCATCTTGCCGTCCTTCTGGAGCTGGTCGGCATATTCCTTCGACACGATCGAGGCGAAATCCATGCCGAGATTGGCCAGCATCGGCGCGTTCGGCTCGGTCAGCGTCAGCTTGACGGTGAGGTCATCGACCTTTTCCCACTTGGCGACGTATTTCGGCATGTCCATGCCGGTGTAATAGTCCCAGGTGAGGTTCGGCAGATACTTGTCGCCGTTCCACGGATTCTGCTTGTTGAACTGGCGATCGAAGGAGAAGACGACGTCATCGGCGTTGAGGTCGCGCGTCGGCTTGAAATAGTCGGTGGTCTGGAACTTCACGCCCGGATGCAGATGGAAAGTATAGACCAGGCCATCGTCGGAGATTTCCCACTTGTCGGCCAGACCAGGCTCGATCTCGGTACCACCATGCTTGAATTCGACCAGGCGGGAATAGACGGTGCGCGAAGACGCATCGAAGTCGTTGCCGCCGGTCGTCGTACCCGGATCGAAATTGGCCGGCGACGCTTCCGAGCAATAAACGAGCGTCTTAGCACTGGCCATGCCGCTGAGGACGCTTGCAGCCAGCAACGCGGCTGCAAAAGTCATTGTCTTTTTCATTGACCACTCCCTGATGTTCTCTCAAGCCCCTCTATCAGGCTCGCGAAGGGCGCATATAAGCACCGTTTCTTCGCCTTTGGAACACCTCGTTTGCGTACCCCATGGGAAGCAGGAAAAGAATCTAGCTTTTGCTCAAATCGCAGAAAAAATGAGTAGTTTTTTCTGCTCACGACATTATTAACGACGGCATTTTTTTATTGATCGCCCACCTGTTAAAACGAGCCGACAGGCCCCGACTGCCGGAGATCTGCCCGCCGCCGGACATGCTGCGGAAGGTGTCCCGATCATCGGATTTCGACGGCAAATCTTTCCCCGCCCTGCCGCTGGGGCAAGGCTTGCACCGTCGCCGATAGAGGCAATACATAGACTGTGGGCGGGATTTCCCGGAAAATCCGCGACGGCATGGAGGACGCTTCCCTGGAAGCGGACGCCGAGATCGAAGGTGACAGGGAGAGACAGGTGGCAAAAGCAGCCAAGACGACAGCCCCGGTGAACGCAAAGGCCAAGGGCGCCGCCGCAAGCGATGCGCCCAAGACTGCCAAGGCCGCAGCCGCACCGAAGGCGAAGACGACCGCAAAATCAGCCCCAAAGCCGGCCGCTGCCAAGCCCGCGGCGGCAAAAGCCGGAAAAGCGGCCGCGAAGTCGCCCGCCGCGAAGACGGCGCCAGCGACGGGCAACGCGAAGCCTGCCTCGAAGAGCCTGCCAAAGGCGATCACCGAGCTCACCGTCGGCCTGCCGGAAAAGCCGTGGCTGAAAAGCTATCCCAAGAACATGCCGGCCGAGATCGGCGCCCTGCCCTACAAGTCCATCGGCGAGTTCCTCGTCGGCGCCTGCAAGCAATTCGCCGGGCGGCCGGCTTTCATATGCATGGGCAAGTCGATCACCTATGCCGAGGTCGAACGGCTGTCGGCCGCGTTCGGCGCCTATCTGCAGGCGAGAGGCCTGGAGAAGGGCGCGCGCGTGGCGCTGATGATGCCGAACGTGCTGCCATATCCGGTGGCGATGATGGGCATACTGCGCGCCGGCTACACCGTAGTGAACGTGAACCCGCTCTACACGCCGCGCGAGCTGGAACACCAGCTGAAGGATTCCGGCGCGCAGGCGATCGTCATCCTCGAGAACTTCGCCGGCACGCTGCAGGCGGTGATCGCCAGGACGCCGGTGAAGCATGTCATCGTCGCCGCCATGGGCGACATGCTGGGCGGACTCAAGGGCGCCATCGTCAACCTCGTGGTGCGACGGGTTAAGAAGATGGTTCCGGCATGGTCGCTGCCTGGCCATGTCAAATTCAACGCCGTGCTCAAGACCGGAGCGAGCATCGCCTTCAAGCCGCCCACGGTCTCCGGCGACGACATCGCCTTCCTGCAATATACGGGCGGCACCACCGGCGTCTCGAAGGGTGCGGTGCTGCTGCATCGCAACGTGCTTTCGAACGTCGCGCAGAATTCGCTGTGGGTAGAGGACGCCTATACGGTCAAGCCGAAGCCGGCGCATCTCAACTTCATCTGCGCGCTGCCGCTCTATCACATCTTCGCGCTGACGGTGAACGCGCTGATGGGCATGCAGCAGGGCGCGCAGAATGTGCTGATCCCCAATCCGCGCGACATCCGGGGCTTCGTCAAGGAACTGGCGAAATACCCGATGCACATCTTCCCCGGCCTCAACACGCTGTTCAACGCGCTGCTCAACAATGAGGAGTTCCGCAAGCTGGACTTCAAGCCGCTGATCCTGACGCTGGGCGGCGGCATGGCGGTGCAGAAGGGCGTGGCGGAGCGCTGGAAGGCGCTGACCGGCTGTCCGGTGAGCGAAGGCTATGGGCTCTCTGAAACCTCGCCGGTGGCGACCGCCAACAAGTTCAGCTCGGCCGATTTCACCGGCACGATCGGCCTGCCGCTGCCTTCGACCGAGATCGCCATTCGGGACGACGACGGCAACAACGTGCCGCTCGGCGAAGTGGGCGAGATCTGCATCCGCGGCCCGCAGGTTATGGCCGGCTACTGGAACCGGCCCGACGAGACCGCCAAGGCAATGACCAAGGACGGCTTCTTCAAATCCGGCGACATGGGCTTCATGGACGAGCGCGGCTACACCAAGATCGTCGACCGCAAGAAGGACATGATCCTGGTCTCCGGCTTCAACGTTTATCCCAACGAACTGGAAGAGGTGGTGGCGCATCACCCCGGCGTGCTCGAAGTGGCGGCCATCGGCGTGCCGGACGAGCATTCCGGCGAGGTGCCTAAATTGTTCGTGGTGAAGAAGGATCCGGCGCTCACCGTCGAGACGTTGATGGCCTATTGCCGCGAGAACCTGACCGGCTACAAGCGGCCGAGATTCATCGAGTTCCGCACCGAGCTGCCGAAAACGCCGGTCGGCAAGATCCTGCGGCGCGCGCTGCGGGACCAGGTTTGAGCGATTATTCCGCCGGCAAGGCACGGGAGCGAGGCAAGCGGCTCGATCCGGCGGAATTCATCAAGGCGAACATGCGGCTGGCGCCGGTGCCGTCAGTGCCGGAGGTGCTGCTCTATCAGGCGCATCCCGGCAGCGGACTGCGGCGGCTGCTCGAACCGGAAGACGAGAGCGACGAGATCGCGGCCGAGCCACAGCCGCCTTACTGGGCCTATGCCTGGGCCGGCGGCACCGTGCTGGCGCGCTATATCCTCGACCGTCCGTCGATCGTAGCCGGCAAACGCGTGCTCGACCTCGGCGCCGGCTCGGGGTTGGTCGGAATTGCCGCGGCAAAAGCCGGAGCGCGCGCGGTGATCGCGGCGGAGATCGACTGCAACGGCATCGTGGCGCTCCGCCTCAATGCGCAAGCCAACGGCGTCGCCATCGAGATACACGACAAGGACCTCACCGACGGCCCCCCGCCGGTGGTCGACCTGGTGCTCGCCGGCGACGTCTTCTACGCGCAGGATGTCGGGCAGCGGATGATGCCGTTCCTCGACCGCTGCCTAGCCGCCGGCATCGATGTGCTGGTCGGCGATCCCGGCCGCGCCTGGCTGCCCAGGCCACGGCTTTGCCTGCTCGGCGAATATCACGTGCCGGATGTCGGCGGAAACGGCGGCAGCGAACCCAGGCCCAGCGCGGTGTTCGCCTTTGTCCGATAAAAGGGTGGCTGAGGAGCCCAGCAATCGCCCCTCGCCTCACCTCGGGCGCCACCGGTCATACAGCACTTTCTTATTCATGGTTCCGAAAGCAAAGCTCGGAACAGGGACCAGCTAAACCCGTTTTACCAGTTCTAACGGATAGAACGAAGAGACGGAGCAGTCATGGAAATCCACGACACAAATCACCGTCGATCAAAGATCGGCGGCCACACGATATTTCTGCGGGAAGCAGGGCCGCCCGATGCTCCCGTTCTTCTTTTGCCGCATGGCTACCCATGCTCGTCTTACCAGTTCAGACGCCTGATGCCGGGCCTGGCCGACCGCTGGCGGACAGTAGCCTTCGACTGGCCTGGATTCGGCTACAGCGACACACCGGACCCCGCCGAGTTCGACTATGATTTCAATGCCTATGCCGGCGTTCTCGCTGACGTTGCCGATGCGCTGCATTTGGAGCGTTATGCGCTCTGGCTCCACGATTACGGTTCTCAGATCGGCCTCCGTCACGCGATAGCGCATCCCGACAGGATCGCGGGCCTGGTCATCCAGAACGGTGACATCTACGAGGACGTGCTCGGGCCGAAATACGACACGATCAAAGCCTGGTGGGTGGACAAATCGGCAGAGAGGCACCGTCCACTCGAGGAGGCGGTCAGCGAGGAGGGATTCCGCAAGGAGTTCATCGGCGAGATATCTCAGGACGTCGCCAGCCGCGTCCCTCCGGATCTGTGGAAGCTGCATTGGCCGCTGATGAACACACCGATCCGGAAGGCGGTGTCGGTCCGGCTGATGGAAAAGCTCGAGCAGAACATCGAATGGTTCCCGCGATACCAATCCTATCTGCGAGAGCACCGTCCGCCGACACTCATCGTCTGGGGACCGCAGGACGGCTACATGCCCGAGCAGTCGGCGCTCGCCTATCGTCGCGATCTCCCGGATGCGGAACTCCATATCCTCGACGATGCCGGCCATTGGCTGTTGGAAACACATTTCGAGGAAGCCCTGCGGCTGGTGCGCGACTTCCTCTCGCGAACGTTGCCGTAGGCACGGCTCTCTGCGAAACCCGGAACCCAAGGAGACGAACATGGCGACGAAACCAACCATCGCACGCATCTGGCGCGGCCGCACCCGTCGCGATGTCGCGAACAGCTACGAAACCTATTTGAAGGCAGAGGGCATTCCTTCGCTTCGGCAGACTGCGCTCGGCGTCCAGCTCTTTCGCGAGGACCGGGAAGAGGAGACCTGGTTCACGACCATCTCCTACTGGCCCGACATCGAAGCGATGACCGCATTCACCAAGGGCGACCCGATCAAAGTCCATCATCTGGACCGCGACGCCGAGTTTCTGATCGAACTGCCCGAGCGCATCGAGATCCATCGCATCCTCGTCGACGATCAGAATCTGCGCTGACGTTGCCGTCATGAGCAACCTCGCCCTGTTCGGGCTCATGGCGCTGATCTGGGGGCTGACCTGGGCGGCAGTCAAGATCGGCCTGGAGGCCGGCGTTCCCCCGATCCTTCTGGCGGGGCTGCGCTATCTGCTGACCGCGGGAATCCTGGCATTTTGGACACAGGGAGCCTTATCGGCCTTCGCGGAAGGCCGGTCGATGCGAGTCATCATATCGGCCCTGCTGACGAATGCCGGAACCTACGGACTGCTGTTCTGGGGCATGCAAACGGTCCCGTCCGGCCTATCCGGCTTGGTCAATCTCGCGCTGGTTCCGGTGCTTCTGTTTGGCTTGGCAGTCCTGCTCAGAGAAGAGCGGCCCACTTGGCGGCACGGCCTGGCGCTGGCGCTCGGCTGCACAGGTCTCCTTGGCCTCTTCTGGACGCGTCTTGTCGAGCAGGAATCCGGAAACGGATTGGGCCTTGCCGCTATCGTGGCCGGCACGGCGTGCTACTGCGCGGGGAGCGTCATTGCGCGGCCGCTGATCGGCCCGATCAAGCCCCTGACGCTCACCGCGATCCACGCCGTTCTCGGCGGCGCGGCGCTGATCGTCGTCTCGTTCCTTCTGGGCGAGGTTTCGGCGACGCTGCCAGGAAAAATCGACGTCGCTCCGGCTGCGGCAAGCCTGTTGTTCCTCTCCCTCCTCGGAACCATCGTAGCCTACACGATCTATCTGCGTCTGCTTGAACAATGGGGCACCGCCCGCGCCGGGCTCTATGCCTTCATCTCGCCCATCATTGCACTGGCCGTAGGCGTTTGGCTGTTCGGCGAAGAGGTCGGAGCGGCCGAGATTGGCGGCGCCGCACTGTTGTTGGTAGCCGCAGGATTGGCGTTGTTTGGGCGCGACCGCCCCAATGCAGCGAGGAAATGAAAGCCGTCGCCAATGTCATTTCCCCATCGTATCGCCGGCAATCTGGCTCTTGACCTCGCCAACACCATCAGTCGGCGCGGCACCGACCGGGAAATCGACCATCTTGCGACGGCGGCGGACATCCTGGCGTGGTCAAGGCAAACGGGCCTGATCGACGATGATTTCGCCCTTCCTTCGGCCGACCACAAAGCTTTGGTCAAAGACGTTCTCGCCCTTCGCCGCGCCGTAAACGACGCCGGCGCGGCAATAGCTCACGGCGACGAACCTCCCGCTGCCGCGCTCGATACCATCCGAAAATACGCGGCCGAAGCGCTCAGAACCGCCGCGCTCGCTGGATCGCCGGTGTCGTTGCATTTCCGAGGCGCCAATCGCATCATCGGGGCAATCGCGTGGTCGGCTCTCGACCTGCTTCGCGGCGACGAACTATCGCGTCTCAAACAATGCCCGCCGCACGACTGCCGCTGGCTTTTCATAGATCGCACGAAGAACGGTTCGCGACGGTGGTGCGAGATGAACAGCTGCGGCAATCGGGCCAAGAAGCAGTCGCATCGGAGAATGGCTGATTGAGGCGTCTTCCTGGGACGGCGCCTGGTCTAACCCGCCGGCACGTTCACCCGCGCAGTCAGAAAATCCGGCAGGTCGGCGACCGAGTCCAGAACGACGTCCGCCATCGGCGCCAGCGAGTCGCGCGTGCCGGTGCCGGAGAGCACCCCCACCGCCAGGCCGCAGCCGCCGGCGCGGGCCATTTCGAGATCGTGTCGGTTGTCGCCGACCATGGCGATCTCGCCGGGCCTCAACCCGGTCAGGTCGCAGAAAGCGACGACCGTGTCGGGCGCCGGCTTGGAGTTGGCAACGGCGTCATAGCCGAAGGCGGCATCGAAGAGCTGCGCGATGCCCAGCGTAGCCAGCGTCTTTTCGGCGCCGCTGGTCGAATCGTTGGTGGCGACGCCCATGCGATAGGATCGTTTGTGCAAGGCCCGCAACGAGTCGACGACGCCCGGCAGCGCGACCGCCATAGCCGAACCTTGCGCCGAGGTGATCTCGTTGAAGCGGGAAACGGCGTGCATCTGGTCCTCCTCGGACAGGCGCGGAAACCAGAGCTCGACGACGTCCATGTTCGAGCCGGAGGCGAAGATCGAATCCGGCTTGAAGCGTTTCGTGACGAAGTCGAAGCCGGCGGCGGCGAGCAACCGATCCGCCTTCCAGCGATCGCCCTCGGCGGCATCCATCGCCATGAAGTCGGCGACGCCGAGCCAGGTTGCGTTGAAGTCGACAAGCGTGCCGTCCTTGTCGAACAATATTCCCTTGATATCCGCCAATCCCGTTTACTCCGCGCCGCGCAATTGGTGGATATGTCCCACCAGCCCGGCAGTCGAGGCGTCGCGTTTTGCGGCAGTCTCCTTGCCTTCCACGACAGGCAGCAGGCCTGTCGCCAGTTCCTTGCCGAGCTCGACGCCCCATTGGTCGAAGGAATTGATATTGAACAGCGTGCCTTCGACGAAGACGCGGTGCTCGTAAAGCGCGATGAGCCGGCCGAGCGTGCGCGGGTCGAGCTTTCTGTAGAGAATGGTCAGCGAGGGGCGATCGCCCGAGAAGACGCGGTGCGGCGCGATGCGGTCGACGTCGGCCGGCTTCATGCCCTTGGCCAGCGTCTGGGCGCGCGCCTCTTCCAGCGTGCGCCCCTTCATGAGGGCCTCCGACTGCGCCAGGCAGTTGGCGAGCAAAAGATCATGCTGGTGTTTCAATTCGGGCTCGTGACCGACGGCGGCGGCGAGGAATTCGACCGGGATAAAGTCGGTGCCCTGATGCAGGAGCTGGAAGAAGGCATGCTGGCCGTTGGTGCCGGGCTCGCCCCAGACCAGCGGGCCGGTCGGCGTGGCGACCGCAGTGCCGTCCAGCGTGACGCTCTTGCCGTTCGATTCCATGTCGAGCTGCTGCAGATAGGCCGGCAGGCGCGACAGGCGCTGGTCGTAAGGGATGACGGCGCGGGCCGGATATTTGCAGACGACGCGATGCCACCAGCCGATCAGCCCCAGAAGCACCGGAAGGTTCTTTTGCATCGGCGCCGAGCGGAAATGCTCGTCCATCTCATGCGCGCCGTCGAGGAAGGCGCGGAAATTGCGGGGGCCGACGGAAATCATCACCGGCAGGCCGATGGCGCTCCAGACGGAATAGCGGCCGCCGACCCAGTCCCAGAAGCCGAAGACACGGTCCTGCTCGATGCCGAACTTCGCCACCAGGTCGAGGGCGGTCGAGACGGCGGCGAAATGCTTGCCGACCGCTTCCTTGCCCAACGCCTTCTGAACCCAATCGCGCGCCGTCTGCGCATTCGTCATCGTCTCGACCGTGGTGAAGGTCTTGGAGGCGATGATGAACAAAGTCGTCTCGGCAGACAGACCCTTTAGCGTGTCATGGATATGGGCGCCGTCGACATTGGAGACGTAATGCGCGCGCGGTCCGTCATGATAGGGCGCGAGCGCCAGCGTCACCATCGCCGGGCCGAGATCGGAGCCGCCGATGCCGATATTGACGATGTCGGTGATCTTCTTGCCGGTGGCGCCGGCCGCCTTGCCGGAGCGGATGGCGTCGGCGAAGGCGCCCATGGCGTCGAGCACGGCGATCACATCGGCCTTCGTGTCCTGGCCGTCGACGATCACGCTCTTGCCGGTCAGGTTGCGCAGCGCGGTGTGCAGCACGGCGCGGTTCTCGGTGATGTTGATCTTCTTGCCCTCGAACATGGCGGCGCGGCGCCCCGCGAGATCGGCGGCGGCGGCGAGCTTTTCCAGCATCGTCATCGTATTTGCGTCGACCGCGCATTTCGACCAGTCGAGCAGAAGGTCGCCATCGGTGACGGAGAATGCCTCGAAGCGCTTGGGATCGGCGGCGAAGGCCTCGCGCATTGTGCCCCTGGCCGCCGCACGCTGCTCACGCAGAGCGGTGACCTGCTTGTCGAAGGCTGACTGATCCACTGGCGGGCTCCTGGCGGGTTTTTAGACCATTTTAACAGGCCGGATGTTTCCGGCGCGTGTCGGCGCGTCATTCTATCGAGCCGATTTCCATTTCGTTCAAGCGCGGCTTTGCCGCACCGCATTCACGCTTTGATGAGAGGCGGTGTTGGATGGTGAGGTGCGGGGCTTTCGCGGCGGGGCGCTGGGCGGAGGGCGACGATGCTGTCGCATCGCGCCTTGGGACAGTGCCGCGACGATGCTGCGCATCGCGCTTGGATGCTGCGCATCGCGCCTGACGTGCGGCGACGACGCTTCGCGTCGCGCTTGATAGATCACTGGCATAAATCCCAGCGATCAGAAAAATTGATTGGCGCAACCCCTTATGCCACCCATACACTCCACTGGTCCAGCCAAGTGAAAACAGCTGGCCGTCCGAGGAAGATTTCCCATGCCACAGCGCAATGACACGGCCATATGGTCCGGCCTGTTCCGGATTTCGGCTGAATCCGGCCAAACCCTCCAGGCGCAGATCCGCCAGGCGATCGTCGCGGCCATTCTCGACCGACAGATCGCCGCCTCGATGCCGTTGCCGTCGTGCCGAATTCTTGCGGAAAAACTCGGGGTTGCCCGCGGCACGGTGGTGCTTGCCTTCCAGCAACTGGTCGACCAGGGCTTCCTGGTGGCGCGCGAGCGACGCGGCCATTTCGTTAATCCGGACGTGCTGGCCACTCCCGCCAAGCCGCACCAGAAGGCGCCCGACCAGCAGAATGAGATCGACTGGAAGGCGCGCCGGCAGATCGCCGCGAGCGACATGCCGCCGCCGGCCAAGCACGACAACTGGATCAAGTCCTCCTATCCGTTCGTCTACGGCCAGTTCGATCCGGCGTTGTTTCCGACCGCCGAATGGCGCGAGTGCAACCGCATGGCGCTGGCGGTGCTCGAGATCCGCAACTGGGCGTCCGACATGGTGGATCGCGACGACCCGCTGCTGATCGAACAGATCCAGGCCAGGCTTCTGCCGCGGCGCGGTATCTTCGCCAATCCGGACGAGATCATCGTGACCCTGGGCGCGCAGAACGCGCTTTACATGCTTGCGTCGCTGCTAATGACCAAGGGCTCGAAGGTGGCCATGGAAGACCCGGGCTATCCCGACGCCCGCTCGATCTTCCGGCTGGCCGGCGCCGATATCCAGCCGGTTCCGGTCGACCAGTCGGGCATCGTGACCTCGGCGATCCCCAGCGATTCCGGCTTCGTCTTCGTCACGCCCAGCCACCACTGCCCGACCATGGTGCCGTTGGCGGCGGAGCGGCGGCAGGATCTCCTGGCACGCGCCAACCGCAACAACCAGATTATCATCGAGGACGGCTATGACAGCCAGTTGCTCGATGAGGCGCCGCAGCAGGCGCTGAAGAGCCTCGATCGTTCCGGCCGCGTGATCTATGTCGGCTCGATGTCGAAGACGCTGGCTCCGGGTCTCAGGCTTGGCTACATCGTGGCCTCGGCCGGGCTGATCGCCGAGCTTCGCGCACTGCGCCGCTTCATGCTCAGGCACCCGCCGGCGAACAACCAGCGCGCCGTTGCGCTGTTCCTGTCGCTCGGCCATCACGAGGCGCTGGTGCGCAGGCTTTCCACCGCCTTCGACGAACGGCGCAAGCGTCTGGTCCATGCGATTTCCGCTTTCCTGCCAGAGTGGCGTTCGACCGACTCGGCGGGCGGCACATCGCTGTGGCTGGAAGGGCCGCGCGGCACTGATTCACGCGGCCTTGCGGAAGCGGCCGCTTCGCGCAGCGTCATCATCGAACCCGGCGACCGGTTCTTCGATCGCAGCGAAAAGCCCTCTCGTTTCATGCGCTTGGGCATCTCCTCGATCTCGCTGCAGCATATCGAGCCGGGCATCCGCGAACTCGCTACCGCCGCCGGACGCAGGCCCGCCGCCGCCTGATCGCCACAGACCTCCTGAAAAAGAGCCGGCACCGCGCCGGCTCTTTTTGTTTGGGCGCATGTTTGCCGCTTTAGCACTCTGGCATATTCGACGGCATTGCTTGGCCCATAGGCTGTGCCAATGCCGGCGGCATAGTCGGAGCCAGAAGGGGACGAGGCAGCCGATGGTGGACCAACCGCCGCGTGCGCCGCGCAGAAAAAGACAAAAGGTGGAGTGCTTCCATGTCAGTGGCTCTCGAGAAGCAGGAATCGTCGTCGGACCAGCGTTCGCGGCGTTCCGGCGGGCGCGAAGCGCGCCGCGCGATGCGGGCAGCGCCCTTGGCCGACGACATCCGTCCGGTGCGGCCGGGGCTTGAAGGCGGCAGCTATGGCCCATTGAGCCAGAACGACCGCGAGCGCATCCACGAAGCGGTGCTGACGCTGCTGGAAACGGTCGGCTTCGCCAATGCCATCCCGTCCTGCATCGAGGCGCTGACCCGGGTCGGCGCCACCCATGGCGATGACGGCCGCGTTCGGCTGCCGCGCGCCTTGGTGCTGGACACGATCAAAAAGGCGGCGCGCAACTTCACCCTCCATGGCCAGGATCCGAAGCACGACATGCTGATCCAGGGCAAACGCGTGCATTACGGCACGGCGGGCGCGGCGGTGCATCTGGTCGATGTCGAGAAGCGCGAATATCGCGAATCGCTGCTGCAGGACCTCTACGACGCCGCCCGTCTCGTCGATGGGTTGGACAACATCCACTTCTTCCAGCGCACCATGGTGCCGCGCGACATTCCCGACCCGCTCGATATGGATTTCAACACGCTCTATGCCTGCGTGATGGGGACGTCCAAGCATGTCGGCACCTCGTTCACCGTGCGCGAGAACGTCAAGCCAGCGCTGGAAATGCTTTATGCAATCGCCGGCGGGGAGGAGAATTTCCGGGCGCGGCCGTTCGTGTCGAACTCGAACTGCTTCGTCGTGCCGCCGATGAAGTTCGCCGAGGACGCCTGCGGCGTGTTGGAGGCCTGCGTCGAAGGCGGCATTCCGATCCTGCTTCTGTCGGCCGGCCAGGCCGGCGCCACCGCACCTGCCGCCATTGCCGGCGCCGTCGTGCAAGCGGTCGCGGAAGTGCTGATGGGCCTGGTCTATGTCAATGCCGTCAAGCCTGGGCATCCGGCGATCTTCGGCACTTGGCCGTTCGTCTCCGATCTTAGGACCGGCGCCATGTCGGGCGGCTCGGCGGAGCAAGCAGTGCTGACCGCGGCCTGCGCCCAGATGGCGCAATATTACGACCTGCCCGGCGGCTCGGCCGCCGGCATGTCGGACTCGAAGCTGCCTGACATCCAGGCCGGCTATGAGAAGGGCATCACCAATGTCATGGCGGGCTTGTCCGGCCTGAACCTGGTCTATGAATCGGCCGGCATGCATGCCTCGCTGCTCGGCTTCTGCCTCGAAAGCCTGATCATCGACAACGACATGCTCGGACATTGCCTGCGCTGCGTGCGCGGCATCGAGGTGACCGACGACGCGCTGTCGATCGACACCATCGCCGATGTCTGCCTCAAGGGCCCCGGCCATTATCTCGGCAACGATCAGACGCTGAAGCTGATGCAGACCGAGTATTTCTATCCCGCCGTCGGCGACCGTTTCTCGCCCAAGGAATGGAACGAGAAGGGCCGGCCCGACATCCTGTCGCGGGCGATCGCGGAGAAGAAACGCGTGCTTGCCGAGCGCTTCCCGCGCCACGTCTCGCGCCTGCTCGACGACAAATTGCGCGCCCGCTTCGGCGAGATGATCAAGCTGCCGCGCAGCAAGATGGGCGGCTAGGACCGCTACTCCGCGCTCAGCGCATAGCGCTCGACGACCTCGGCGTTGATCAGCTTGGCATGCAGCGTCATCAGCACGATCTGCGCGTCGAAACTGTCGCCGGCCTCCAGCGCCGCCTCGATGCGGCGCTCGACCTGCAATGTCGGCTCGCGGCCGTTGGCCTGCTCGAACACATGGCGTCCGGCGACGCAATAGCCGCAGAGCTGCGCCACGGATGCATAGGCGTCCGCCGGCGGCTCATCGGGCCAGCGGTCGTTCATCAGGTTGACGATGGTGAGTTTCACGCCCTCTGGTACCAGCGCCGGATGCAAGTCGGCCGCACGCAACGCGTCGTCGAGCTGGCGCAGATCGCCGGAGCGGCCGAACATGCCGAGAAAGCCGAGGGAAGAGCGCCGTTTCGCCACGATGATCTGTCGCTTCCTGAGCTGCCGAGGTCGAGCTTATCTGTGGGTTCCTTGGAGATGAAACAAGGGCAACAGAAAAGGGCGGCTCGCCGTCGGCAAGCCGCCCCTTTTGATCGGCCGAATGTATAGGCTTAGTGATTGTCGCGCGGCACGCCGCTGGTATGGGCGACGTCCTGGTATTTCACCGCCGGTTTCAGCACCATGCCGGCCGAGAACTGGTCGACCATGCCGCGCTGGATCTCCTGCCAAGGCGTCTGGTGCTGGGGATAGTGATAGCCGCCATTGGCCTGCAGCGCGGCGCGCCGCTTGGCGATCTCCTCGTCGCTGACGAGGATATTGGCCGTGGCCTTTTTCAGGTCGATGCGGACGCGGTCGCCGCTCTTGAGCAGCGCCAGCCCGCCGCCGATCGCGGCTTCAGGCGAGGCATTGAGGATCGACGGGGAGCCCGACGTGCCGGACTGGCGGCCGTCACCGATGCAGGCAAGGGCGTGGATGCCCTTCTTGATGAGGTAGGCCGGCGGCTGCATGTTGACCACCTCGGCGCCGCCCGGATAGCCGACCGGACCGGCGCCGCGCATGAACAGGATCGTGTGCTCGTCGATGCCCTGCGCCGGATCGTCGATGCGGGCGTGGTAATCCTCCGGCCCGTCGAAGACCATGGCGTTGCCCTCGAAGGCCTCCGGGTCGTTCGGGTTGGAGAGGTAGCGCTCACGGAATTCGGGCGAGATGCCGCTGGTCTTCATGATGGCGGAATCGAACAGGTTGCCCTTGAGGTTGATGAAGCCGGCATTGGCCTTGAGCGGCTTGTCGGCGCTGCGGATGACGTCGTGATTCTCGTTGACGGCATCCCGGCAATTGTCGCCCATCGACCTGCCGTTGGCGGTGATGGCATCGGGATGCGGCAGCAGGCCGCCCTTCATCAGTTCGGCGACGACTGCCGGCACGCCGCCGGCATGGTGATAGTCCTCGCCGAGATACTCGCCCGTCGGCTGCAGGTTGACCAGCAGCGGGATGTCGAGGCCGATCTTCTGCCAGTCGTCATTGTCGAGCGGCACGCCGAGATGGCGGGCGATGGCGTTGAGGTGGATCGGCGCGTTGGTCGAGCCGCCGATGGCCGAGTTGACGACGATAGCGTTCTCGAACGCCTCGCGGGTCATGATGTCGGACGGCTTCAGGTCCTCATGCACCATCTCGACGATGCGCTTGCCCGTCTCGTAGGAAATCTGGCCGCGCTCGCGATATGGGGCCGGGATGGCGGCCGAGCCCGGCAGTTGCATGCCGAGTGCCTCGGCAAGCGAGTTCATGGTGGTAGCGGTGCCCATGGTGTTGCAATAACCGGTCGACGGCGCCGAGGAGGCGACGATGTCCATGAACTCGTCATAGTCGATCTCGCCGGCCGACAGCCGCTGGCGCGATTCCCAGACGATAGTGCCCGAACCGGTGCGCTTGCCCTTGTGCCAGCCATTCAGCATCGGGCCGACCGAAAGCGCGATCGCCGGGATGTTGACGGTCGCCGCCGCCATCAGCAAGGCAGGCGTCGTCTTGTCGCAGCCGATGGTCAGCACGACGCCGTCGAGCGGATAGCCGTAGAGCACTTCGACCAGGCTGAGATAGGCAAGGTTGCGGTCGAGCGCGGCCGTGGGGCGCTTGCCGGTCTCCTGGATCGGATGGCAGGGGAACTCGAAGGGGATGCCGCCCATCGAGACGATGCCCTCGCGCACGCGCTTGGCAAGCTCGAGGTGATGCCGGTTGCAGGGCGAAAGGTCGGAACCGGTCTGCGCGATGCCGATCAGCGGCTTGCCCGACATCAGCTCGGCGCGCGTCAGGCCATAATTGAGGTAGCGTTCGAGATAGAGCGCCGTCATACCCGGATTGTCGGGATTGTCGAACCACTCCTGCGAGCGAAATTTCTTTTTCTTGGTGGGGGCGCCTGCCATGGTGGTCTCCGTATTTGTATGACAAATCGATAGGACAATGCGTCCATACAGGCAAGAGGCAGGCGCAGCCGGAACCCGGACTTTGGTGCGATAGACTTGTTTCGGGGCGCGCGCTACGACCAACCGGCATCAGCAATGCGGGAGGTCTTGATGGCTTTGGTGATCGAAGGCGAGGAGCGGATCGCCGCACCCATCGCGAAAGTGTGGGAAGCCCTTAACGACCCGGAGATCCTGAGGGTGGCGATTCCCGGCTGCCAGAGCCTCGAGAAGAATTCGGACACCGCCATGGCTGCGACCGTGGTGCTCAAGATCGGCCCCATCAAGGCGACCTTCAACGGCGAAGTCACGCTGAAAAACCTCAAGCCACCGCATTCCTACACCATCCAGGGCGAAGGCAAGGGCGGCGTTGCCGGCTTCGCCAAGGGCGGCGCCGACGTGACGCTGACCGCCGACGGGGCGGACTCGACAGTGCTCAAATACGCCGCCAAGGCCGAGGTCGGCGGCAAGATCGCGCAACTCGGCAGCCGGCTGATCCAATCGACATCGAAGAAATTGGCAGGGCAGTTCTTCTCGACGTTCGGCGAGAAGGTCGGCGCCTGACCCTCAAAGGAAGGGGCGTTATTCGAACACGATGCTCGGCACGGCGGCTTCAGCGGCGCCGCGCTCTTCCTGGACCCGTTCCCAGACCTTGCTGGCGATAACGCGGTAGATCTTTGCCTCGGCGCCCTCCGGCTTGGAGGCGACGACCGGGGCGCCGGCGTCCGAGCTTTCGCGGATGCCCATCTCCAGCGGCACCTCGCCGAGGAAGGTGACGCCGAGGCGCTCGGCCTCGCGGCGCGCGCCGCCATGGCCGAAAATGTCGTAGCGCTTGCCGGTGTCGGGAGCGAGGAAGTAGCTCATATTCTCGACGATGCCGAGCAGCGGCACGTCGACCTTCTTGAACATGTTGAGGCCTTTGCGGGCGTCGATAAGCGCCAGATCCTGCGGCGTCGAGACGATGACGGCGCCGGCGAGCGGCACCTGCTGGGCCATGGTGAGCTGGGCATCGCCGGTGCCGGGCGGCATGTCGACCACCAACACGTCGAGCGGACCCCATTCGACCTCGCGCAGCATTTGCGTCAGCGCCGACATCACCATCGGGCCGCGCCAGATCATCGGCGTCTCCTCATCGACGAGGAAGCCCATCGACATCACCTTGAGACCGTAATTCTGCATCGGCTTCAGCACCTTGCCGTCGACGGTCTGCGGCCGGCCGTGGATGTTGAGCAGCCTGGGCATGGACGGGCCGTAGATATCGGCATCGAGCACGCCGACCTTCAGCCCGTTGGCGACAAGGCCGAGCGCCAGGTTGACGGCGGTGGTCGACTTGCCGACGCCGCCCTTGCCGGAGGCGACGGCGATGATGGCGTCGATGCCGGGCACGCCGCGCCTGCCATGGCTCTGCGAGGCGGGCGCGTGCGGCGCGGGGCGCTGCGGCGCCGGCTGCGGAGTCGGCCGCTGCGGTGTAGCCTGCGAAGGTTGACGCGGCGGAACCGGCGCTTCCATGCCGCCGCCCTTCTTCTCCGCCGTCAGCGCGACGACCGCGCTGGCGACGCCGGGGATAGCCTTCACCGCGCGCTCGGCGGCGGCGCGCAGCGGTTCCAGCTCCTGGGCCCGGGCGGCGGGAACGGTGATCGAGAAGAAGACCTTGGAATCGGCGATGAAAATCTCGGAGACCATGCCGAGATCGACGATGTTGCCGGTGAAGTCCGGCCCGTTCACCGTCTTCAGGCGCTCGATGACGGATTCCTTGGTAACGGTCATGATCTTTCCTCGGCGTTTGGCGTTCCAGATAGTGCAGTTTGCCGGCGGAACCAAGCCGTGGCGCAACGGCTCGCCTGGCGTGCCCCGGAAAGCGACGGATGGTGTCGGATTTGGCCACGGCCGCGGCGCAGGTTCGGGCCCGGTCATAGCCAAACGGTGCGCCCGCGCTATCTCCATCGCCATCACGACAACCGGGGAAGGAAGACGGTCATGCTTGAAAACAGCAATGTGACAGCCAATCTCGCGGTGAAGGACATCGCCAAGGCAAGGGCGTTCTACGAGGGCACGCTGGGCCTCAGCCAAGTGGACGACATGGATGGCGAGCTGATCGTCTACAAAAGCGGTGACACGCTCCTCAATGTCTATCGCTCGCAATTCGCCGACACCAACAAGGCGACAGCCGCAACCCGGGCGGTAGGCGACCGCATCGAGCCGATCGTCAAATCGCTGCGGTCGAAGGGCATCACCTTCGAGCACTATGATATGCCCGGCCTGTCGCTCGAAGGCGACATCCATGTCGGCTCGGGCATGAAGGTGGCCTGGTTCAAGGATCCCGACGGCAACATCCTGAACCTGGTGGGCAAATAGCGCCCACTCTCAGGCGGAGCTGGAACCCGTCATCCGGCCAGCCTTGTGGCGAGATAGGTCAACGCCGAGATCGCCGCCGTCGCCGGCAAGGTGATCACCCAGGCTACGACGATGTTGCCGGCGATGCCCCAGCGCACGGCGGAGACGCGGCGGGCGGCACCCACGCCGATGATGGCGCCTGTGATGGTATGCGTCGTCGAAACCGGGACACCGAGCCAGGTGGCGGCGAAGAGCGTAATGGCGCCGCCGGTCTCGGCGCAAAAACCCTGCATCGGGTTCAGCCGCGTGATCTTCGACCCCATGGTGTGGACGATGCGCCAGCCGCCGAGCAGCGTGCCCAGCGCCAGCGCCGACTGGCAGGTGAGCACCACCCACAGCGGCACATGGAAAGTTGGGCCGAGCGCGCCCTGCGAAAAGAGCAGCACGGCGATGATGCCCATGGTCTTCTGCGCGTCGTTGCCGCCATGTCCCAGCGAATAGAGCGAGGCGGAAAAGAACTGCAGCACGCGAAAACTGTTGTCGACCGCGAATGGCGTCTGCCGCACGAACAGCCATGAGACGATGAGTACCAGGACGAGCGCCAGCACGAATCCCGTCGCAGGCGAGAGCACGATAGCCGCGACCGTCTTGCCGAGCCCGGACCAGACGATGGCGCCCAGGCCTGCCTTGGCAACGCCGGCACCGACCAGCCCGCCGATCAGCGCGTGCGAGCTGCTCGACGGAATGCCGGCGACCCAGGTGACGATATTCCAGACGATGGCGCCGACGAGCGCGGCAAAAATCACCGCCGGCGTGACGATGCTGGCGTCGATGATGCCTTTTCCCACCGTCTCGGCGACATGCAGGCCGAAGAACAGGAAGGCGATGAAATTGAAGAAAGCCGCCCACAGCACCGCGTAATGCGGCCTGAGCACCCGGGTGGAGACGATGGTCGCGATCGAGTTGGCGGCATCGTGCAGGCCGTTGAGGAAATCGAAGAACAGCGCCACGGCAACGAGGCCGACCAGCAGGGGAAAGGCGATCGTGGCGTCCATCGCCTAAACGTTCTCGATGACGATGCCGCTGATCTCGTTGGCGACATCCTCGAAACGGTCGACCACCTTCTCCAGCTGGCCATAAATCTCCGAGCCGATCAGATAGGCCATGGCGTCGCTGCGGCCGTGACGCTTGAACAGATCCTTCAGGCCCTGCTCGTGCAGATCGTCGGCGCGGCCCTCGACGCGCATGACCTCCTCGGCGATGGCGTTGAGGCGCGCTGCGTTGGCGCCCACCTTGCCGAGCAGCGGGATCGCCTCGGCGACCAACCGGGCGGCCTGGACGATGACGCTGCCCATTTCCCGCATCAGCGGATCGAATTCCCTCACTTCAAACAGTTTCACTGTCTTGACGGTCTTGTGCATCATGTCGATGGCGTCATCCATCGACTGGATCAGATCCTTGATGTCGCCGCGGTCGAAGGGCGTGATGAAGGAGCGCCTGACGGCAAGCAGGACCTCGGCGGTGATGCCGTCAGCCTCGTTCTCGAGATCGATGATTTTTTGGCACCAGCGGTCGATGTCCTTGCCCTGGAGAAGCTGCTCAAGGGCTTCGGCGCCGCCGACCACGGTGCGCGAATGCCGCTCGAACAGGTCGAAGAAGCGATCCTCGCGCGGCAACAGCTTGCGAAACCAACCCAGCATGTCGTCCCTCCCTGCTTCCACCTATCTCACATAACGCCACGCGCAGCGCGGGAAAACAGATAGCCGGCTCAAAAATGTGAACGAGGCCGATTGCGCATGCGTCTTGCGAAGCAGGGCGATTTCCCCGACCTTGGGCAAACCGCGGCGGATCGGACGGCATGATCGACAAACTGGAATTCTTCATCGCTCTCGCCAAGGAGGAGCATTTCGGCCGGGCCGCAGAAGTGTGCGGTGTCACCCAACCGACCTTATCGGCCGGCATCAAGCAGCTCGAGGAACAGCTCGGCGTCATGCTGGTGCTGCGCGGCTCGCGCTTCCAGGGCCTGACGCCGGAGGGCACGCAGGTGCTGGGCTGGGCGCGCCGCATCGTCGGCGACTCCCGCACGATGCGCGAGGAGATGCGGGCGGCGCGCCACGGCCTGTCCGGGCGCATCCGCATCGCCGCGATCCCGACGGCGCTCGCCATGGTGGCGCGGCTGACGACGCCATTCCGCGAAAAGCATCCGGGCGTCACCTTCTCGGTGCTGTCGCGCACATCGATCGAAGTGCTGTCGCTGCTCGGCAATTTCGATGTCGATGCCGGCATCACCTATCTCGACAACGAGCCGCTCGGGCGCGTGACCAGCGTGCCGCTCTATGACGAGCGCTACCAGTTGATCACCGCGGTCGGAAACCCCTATTCCGACCGCGACAAAGTGACATGGGCGGAGATCAGCCAGTTGCCGCTCTGCCTGCTGACGCCGGATATGCAGAACCGCCGCATCATCGACCAGCATCTGGCGGAAGCCGGCGTGCAGGTGCGGCCGACGCTGGAATCGAATTCGATGATCGTGCTGTTCTCGCATATCCGCACCGGCAAATGGTCGTCGATCATGCCGCTCAACCTTGCGGAAACGTTCGGCTTTTCCGAGCCCATCCGGGCCATCCCGATCGTCGAGCCGGACGCCAGCCACACGGTCGGGCTGGTGGCGGCGCCGCGCGAGCCGCACACGCCGCTGGTGCAGGCGCTTCTGGGAGAGGCGATGGCGCTGGCGGACGATTTCCGCGCCCACCGCTAGGTTAGACAATGCGAGCCGATGGAGCTTGATAGAAAATTTCTATCAAGCGACGAAAGCGCTTTATTGATTTCGGAGGTTTCCTCTGATTTCGTAAGGACTTAGCGATATTGCGCCCTATGCATGTCGTTGCCCCGAAACCGCTCTATATGCTGGGGTGACATACATTGGCCGCCACGACCAGGGAGGGCGCTGCGTGAGCATGCAGGCCGCAAGTACCGAGATCGCGTCGCGCACGGCGGCGATCATTGACGAGATGAAGGGCCTCGAAGGCCCGTTGCTGCCGATCCTGCACAGCATACAGGAAGAGTTCGGGCATGTTCCGAAAGACGCGCTGCCGGTGATCGCCGACGGGCTGAACCTGTCGCGGGCCGAGGTGCACGGCGTGGTCAGCTTCTATCACGATTTCCGCGCCAAGCCCGCCGGGCGGCACGTGCTGAAGCTCTGCCAGGCGGAAGCCTGCCAATCGATGGGCTCGGACGCCGTCGCGGCCAAGATCAAGCAGTTGCTGGGCATCGATTTCCACGAGACCACGCGCGACGGATCGGTTACACTGGAGCCGGTCTATTGCCTCGGGCTTTGCGCCTGCTCGCCGTCGGCGATGCTCGACGGCGAAGTCATCGGTCGGCTCGATGACGAGAAGATCGAAGAGATCGTCGCGGAGGTACGTTCATGATCCCGCGCATCTATGTCCCGGCAGATTCCGGCGCGCTGGCGCTTGGTGCCGAAAAGGTCGCCAAGGCGATCGAGAAGGAGCTCAAGGAGCGCGGCGTCGAAGCCAAGATCGTGCGCAACGGCTCGCGCGGCGCCTATTTCCTGGAGCCGATGGTCGAGGTGGCGACGGCTGAGGGCCGCGTCGCCTACGGGCCGGTCAAGCCGTCCGACGTCAAGAGCCTGTTCGACAGCGGCTTCCTCAAGGGCGGCCATCACAAGCGCTGGTTGGGCTCCCCCGACAAGATCCCCTTCTTCGCCAAGCAGACGCGGCTGACCTTCGCGCGCTGCGGCATCATCGATCCGCTGTCACTCGACAGCTACAAATCGCATGGCGGCCTGAACGGCCTGCAGAATGCAGTGGCGATGGCGCCCGCGGACATCGTGAAACAGGTGACCGAATCCGGCCTGCGCGGCCGCGGCGGCGCCGGCTTCCCGACCGGCATCAAGTGGAAGACGGTGCTGGATACGGCGGGCGAGCAGAAATACATCGTCTGCAACGCCGACGAAGGCGACAGCGCCACTTTCGCCGACCGCATGATCATGGAAGGCGATCCCTTCGTGCTGATCGAAGGCATGGCGATCGCCGGCATCGCCACCGGCGCGACCAAGGGCTTCGTCTATATCCGCTCGGAATATCCGCATGCGGTGGCGACGATGAACAAGGCCGTCGCTATCGCCCGCAAGGCGGGCGTGCTGGGCGTCAACGTGCTGGGCTCACCCAACGCCTTCGACATGGAAATCCGCGTCGGCGCCGGCGCCTATGTATGCGGCGAGGAAACCTCGCTCTTGAACAGCCTCGAAGGCAAGCGCGGCGTGGTGCGCGCCAAGCCGCCGCTGCCCGCGATCCAAGGCTTGTTCGGCAAGCCGACGGTGATCAACAACGTGATCAGCCTGGCCTCGGTGCCTGTAATCATGGACAAGGGCGCTGCCTACTACAAGGATTTCGGCATGGGCCGCTCGCGCGGCACGATCCCGATCCAGATCGCCGGCAACGTCAAGCATGGCGGCCTGTTCGAGACGGCTTTCGGTCTGACGCTGGGCGAGATCGTCGACGACATCGGCGGCGGCACGTCCACTGGGCGTCCGGTGAAGGCGGTGCAGGTCGGCGGTCCGCTCGGCGCCTATTTCCCGCGGGCTTTGTTCGACACGCCGTTCGACTACGAGGAATTCGCCAAGCGCGACGGGCTGATCGGCCATGCCGGCATCACCGTGTTCGACGACACCGCCGACATGCTGAAGCAGGCGCGCTTCGCCATGGAGTTCTGCGCCATCGAAAGCTGCGGCAAGTGCACGCCCTGCCGCATCGGCTCGACGCGCGGCGTGGAGGTTCTGGACAAGGTCGCCGCCGGCATCGAGGCGGAAAAGAACCTCGCTCTGGTCACCGACCTCTGCAACACGATGAAGTTCGGATCGCTTTGCGCGCTGGGCGGCTTCACGCCCTACCCGGTGATGAGCTCGATCACGCATTTCCCCGAGGATTTCAAGCCCGCGCCGGCGCGCGTGGCGGCTGAATAGGAGCTGGCAGATGAACATCAAGGCCGACTTCCCGACACTCATCGAAGAAATCGACTACGGCACGCCGGAGTCGAAAGCTACGAAGCAGGTGACCCTGACTGTCGACGGGCAAAGCATCACCGTGCCGGAAGGCACCTCGATCATGCGCGCGGCCATGGAAGGCGGCGTCGAGATCCCGAAGCTCTGCGCTACCGATATGCTGGACTCCTTCGGCTCCTGCCGCGTCTGCCTGGTCGAGATCGAAGGACGCGGCGGCACGCCGGCCTCTTGCACGACCCCGGTCGGCGAAGGCATGGTGGTGCGCACGCAGTCCGACCGGCTCGACGCCATTCGCCGCGGCGTCATGGAACTCTATGTCTCCGACCACCCGATGGGCTGGAACGAAAAGGCCGGAACCGGCGCCAGCGAGTTCGACGCGGTGGCGAAGTCGGTCGGCCTCACCGAGAACCGCTATGGTGTCGAGGGCCGCAACCACGTCAAGGAAGAAAGCGGCGTCGCGCCCGGCCATGGCTCGTTGGCGGTCGATTACATCGCCCGCGACGAATCCAACCCCTATTTCACCTATGATCCGGCACAGTGCATCGTCTGCTCGCGCTGCGTGCGCGCCTGCGAGGAGGTGCAGGGCACCTTCGCGCTGACCATCGAGGGCCGCGGCTTCGAATCGCGCATGGTCGCCGGCATGCATGAGGACTTCATCGCTTCCGAATGCGTGTCCTGCGGCGCCTGCGTGCAGGCCTGCCCGACCGACGCGCTGCGCGAGAAGACCGTGCTCGAGAAGGGCATGCCGGAGCGCTCGGCCGTCACCACCTGCGCCTATTGCGGCGTCGGCTGCTCGTTCAAGGCCGAGGTCAAGGATGACGAGGTCATCCGCATGATGCCCTACAAGGACGGCAAGGCGAACCACGGCCATAGCTGCGTCAAGGGCCGTTTCGCCTATGGCTATGCCACGCACAAGGACCGCATCCTGTCGCCGATGGTCCGCGAGAAGATCACCGATCCGTGGCGCGAAGTGACCTGGGAAGAGGCGATCGCCCATACGGCGAAGGAATTCCGCCGCATCCAGTATCAGTATGGACGCACGGCAATCGGCGGCATCACGTCCTCGCGCTGCACGAATGAGGAGACCTATCTCGTCCAGAAGCTGGTGCGGCAGGGCTTCCGCAACAACAACGTCGACACCTGCGCGCGCGTCTGCCACTCGCCGACCGGCTACGGGCTCGGCCAGACCTACGGCACATCGGCCGGCACGCAGGATTTCGATTCGGTCGAGTTCACCGATGTCGCCGTCATCATCGGCGCCAATCCGGCTTCCGCCCATCCCGTCTTCGCCTCGCGGCTGAAGAAGCGGCTGCGCCAGGGCGCCAAGCTGATCGTGCTCGACCCGCGCCGCACCGAGATGGTCAAGTCGGCGCATATCGAAGCCGACTACCACCTGCCCTTGAAGCCCGGCACCAATGTGGCGGTGCTGACGGCGATGGCGCATGTCATCGTCACCGAAGGCCTGTTCGACGAGGCCTTCATCCGCGAGCGCTGCGACTGGGCCGAGTTCCAGGACTGGGCATCCTTCGTCACCCTGCCGGAAAACAGCCCCGAAACCGTCGGCAAGCTCTCGGGCGTCGATCCGGAGCTGATCCGGGGTGCCGCGCGCATGTATGCCAAGGGCGGCAATGGCGCGATCTACTACGGCCTCGGCGTGACGGAGCACAGCCAGGGCTCCACCACGGTGATCGCCATCGCCAACCTCGCCATGGCCACGGGCAATATCGGACGTCCGGGCGTCGGCGTGAACCCGCTGCGCGGCCAGAACAACGTGCAGGGCTCCTGCGACATGGGCTCGTTCCCGCATGAATTGCCGGGCTACCGCCACATCTCGGGCGAAGCGGTGCGCGACATCTATGAGAGCCTGTGGGGCGTGAAGCTGGACGACGAGCCGGGCCTGCGCATCCCCAACATGCTGGACGCCGCCGTCGACGGCTCGTTCAAGGGCATCTACATCCAGGGCGAAGACATCCTGCAGTCCGATCCCGACACCAAGCATGTCGCCGGCGGCCTCGCCGCGATGGAATGCGTGGTCGTGCACGACCTCTTCCTCAACGAGACGGCGAACTACGCGCATGTCTTCCTGCCGGGTTCGACCTTCCTCGAGAAGGATGGCACCTTCACCAATGCCGAGCGCCGCATCAACATGGTGCGCAAGGTCATTGAGCCGAAGGCGCGCTATGCCGACTGGGAAGCGACGCAGGAGCTTGCCCGCGCCATCGGGCTCGACTGGAACTATACCCATCCCTCGCAGATCATGGACGAGATCGCCCAGACGACGCCGAGCTTCGCCGGCGTCTCGTTCGAGCTGCTCGACCGCGTCGGCTCGGTGCAGTGGCCATGCAACGAGAAGGCGCCGCTCGGCACGCCGATCATGCATGTCGACGGCTTCGTGCGCGGCAAGGGCAAGTTCATCCGCACCGAATATGTGGCGACGGACGAGCGGACCGGTCCGCGCTATCCGCTGCTGCTCACCACCGGACGGATCCTGTCGCAGTACAATGTCGGCGCGCAGACCAGGCGCACCGAAAACGTCACGTGGCATGCCGAGGACCGGCTGGAGATCCATCCGCACGACGCCGAAGTCCGCGGCCTCCGCGACGGCGACTGGGTGCGGCTGGCGAGCCGTTCGGGCGAAACCACGCTGCGCGCGCTGATCACCGACCGCGTCTCGCCCGGTGTCGTCTACACGACCTTCCATCACCCGGACACGCAGGCCAACGTGATCACGACCGACTTTTCGGACTGGGCGACCAACTGTCCGGAATACAAGGTCACCGCCGTGCAGGTGGCGCCGTCCAACGGTCCGACCGATTGGCAGAAGGACTATAACGAGCAGGCCAAGCAGAGCCGGCGGATCGCCCCGCTGCAGGCGGCGGAGTAGTTCTTGACCGCGCGGCGCAAAGCCACGACTCAAATTTCGCGGCTGGCGCATCGCGCCGGCGGCACCGCGGCCGCGAACCGCATGGTGCCTGAAGAGACGCCGGTGGCGTTCTCCTTCGCCGGCACGACGCATGCGGTGATGATGGCGAGCCCCGCCGATTTCGAGGATTTCGCGCTCGGCTTCTCGCTGACCGAAGGCATCATTGCCGGCCCGGCAGAGATCGAGGCGATCGAGGTCGAGGATCTCGGCGCCGGCATCGACATCCAGATACGGCTCAAGGACAAGGCCAACACGCGCTTCCAGGCGCGGCGGCGCAGGCTGGCCGGGCCGGTCGGCTGCGGGCTGTGCGGCATCGAATCCATCGAGGAGGCGATGCGCTCGGTCGACGCCGTTGGTGCATCGCGACTTACGCTTCAATCTGACGATATAACAAGCGCCGTCCGCCTGCTGTCGAAGCAGCAGCCGCTGCACAAAGAGACCGGCGCAGTGCATGCCGCCGGCTTCTACGTTCCAGGCAAGGGCATCGTCATGGCGCGCGAGGATGTCGGCCGTCACAACGCGCTGGACAAGCTGGCCGGCGCGCTGGCCAGGGCCGGCATCGACGGCGCGAGCGGCGCCGTCGTGGTGACGTCGCGCGTCTCGGTGGAGATGGTGCAGAAGACGGCCGCCATCGGCGCCGCGATCATCATGGCGGTTTCGGCGCCGACCGCGCTTGCCATCCGCACGGCCGAGGCCGCCGGCATGACGCTGGTGGCGCTGGTTCGCGGCGACGATTTCGATATTTTCACCCACCCTGAACGAGTGGCTTCCGGAGTTGCCAAGCATGTCGCATGACGAAGACCACATCACCAGCACCAGGGAGAAGCTGGTGCGCATGGCCAACCAGATCGCCACCTTCTTCCATTCGAAACCGCGCGAGGAAGGCATTGCCGGCGTTGCCGAGCACATCAACAAGTTCTGGGAGCCGCGGATGCGGCGCCAGTTCTTCGAGATGCTCGACGCCGGCACCGAGAATTTCGACGAGCTCGTGGTCGCCGCCTCGGCCAAGATCAAGCGGCCGATCAGCCCCGCGGAGGCCGACATGAAGCTTGGTCTTACGGCCTTCCCGGCAGATGTCGCCGCTTCGCAAAAATAGCGTAGCGACCGGGCGGTCTTATATTTCTTTCTGCTAAAATTTAAGCTGCCGCTAGCTGCGCGGCTCTGCTATGTTTGACGATCGGAAAATCGTCGGGCCGGGCGGAAGAACTCGTGAGGCCGATCGAGACGCGATATGCCCGCAGCGGGGACGTGCGGATCGCCTATCAGGTGGTCGGCCAAGGCGCGTTCGATCTTGTGTTCGTGCCGGGCTTCATCTCCAATCTCGACCTGCACTGGGAAGACGAAGGCTACAGCCGCCTGTTGAAACGGCTTTCGGCTTTCTCGCGGCTCATCCTGTTCGACAAGCGCGGCACCGGGCTCTCCGACCGTGTCGATGCCCGTCATCTGCCGAGCTTAGAGGCCCGCATGGACGACGTCCGCGCGGTGATGGACGCGGCCGGCAGCGGCCGCGCAGCGATCCTCGGCGCCTCGGAAGGCGCGCCTATGGCGATGCTGTTCGCCGCCACCTATCCGGAGCGGACGCGCGCGCTGGTGCTTTATGGCGGCTATGCGCATTTCCACAAATGGGTGATGCCGCCGGAGCGGCTGGAGGCCTTCATCGAGACGGCGGAGACGTCGTGGGGCACCGGCGCCACCTTGCCCAATTTCGCGCCTGGCCGGGTGGACGATGCGCATTTCGCCCAGTGGTGGGCCCGGTTCGAGCGGCTTTCTGCCAGCCCGACTGCCGCGGCGGCGCTTGCCCGCATGAACGCCGATATCGATGTGCGCGGCATCCTGGCGATGATCAGCGCGCCGACGCTGATCATCCATCGCCGCAACGACGTCCGTGTCGATCCTGACGCCAGCCGCTTCCTGGCGAAGAAGATCCCGCATGCCCGGCTGGTCGAGATAGCCGGGCGCGATCATCCGATCTGGACCGGCGATGTCGATCGCGTGGCCGACCTGATCGAGGAATGCCTCACCGGCGAGCCCGCGGTGGCCGACACCGAGCGCGTGCTGGCAGCGCTGCTGGCGACGTGCATCTACGACACGGCCAGGCTCGGCGATCGCATGTGGAGCGAGCGCAGCCAGCGCTTCCAGGAAACCTGGCGGCTTCTTGTCGGCCGCCATGGCGGCCGCACGGCCGGCACGCATGGCGAATTGATGATGTCGCGCTTCGATGGGCCGGCGCGCGCCGTGCGCTGCGCCGCGGCATTGCGCGAGGCGGCGCAGCAGATCGGCGTGGCGAGCGCGCAAGGCGTGCATGTCGGCGAGATCGAAATGCGCGGCCAGCCGGTCGGGCTGACGGCGCGGGTGACGATGCAGCTCGCCACGCATGCCGGACGCGGCGACATCCTCGCCTCGCGGCTGGTCGCCGATCTCGCAACAGGGTCCGGCCTGCATTTCGTCGATGCCGGCCGCGTCAGCCTCGACGAGATGGATGAGCCCCTGCCGGCGGTTCTGGCGACGTCGGAGCAGCATCTGGAGCCCGCCTGCCGGCCCAGGGCAAGGCCGGCCGAGCCGCCCGCGCTGACGGCGCGCGAGAGCGAGGTGGTGAACCTGATCGCCGATGGCAAGAGCAATGCGGCGATCGCCGCCGAGCTCAGCCTCAGCGAGCACACGGTCAAGCGGCACGTCGCCAACATTCTATTGAAGCTCGATCTGCCGTCGCGGGCGGCGGCGGCGGCATTTTCGGCGAGGCACGCTGGCCCGGACGGGCCATGAGAGCCATGGCGCTTTCGGGGGAAGCGCCGGGGCCGCCACAAGCGATACCAATTCTTCCCATGCAGGCCGGGCGATGTCGCCGAAAGGGCGCTGCGAAATGGAGGATGAAATGCTGAAACTGAATCGCAAGATCGGATTGCTGGCATTCGCCGCGGGCGCATTGCTGGCCATCACTCCGGCGCATGCCGAAGACGCTTCGGCCAGCGCCGCCTACAAGGACATCGAGGCCACCCTCGGCTCGGTGCCCGACATGTTCAAGACCTTGCCGGACGTCGCGGTCGCCGGCGCCTGGGCCGAGATCAAGGGCGTGCAGCTCAACCCCAAGACCGCGCTCGACGGCAAGACCAAGGAGCTGCTGGGCCTTGCGGTCGCCGCGCAGATTCCCTGCCAGTACTGCATCTATTTCCACACCGAGGCCGCCAAGCTCAACGGCGCGAGCGACGAGGAAATCAAGGAGGCGGTGGCCATGGCGGCGATCGTGCGCCACTGGTCGACGATGCTCAATGGCAGCCAGGTCGACCTGGCGACCTTCAAGAAACAGACAGACGACGTGTTCGCGGCCGTCAAGGCCAAGTCGCAGTGAACGAAATCCCTGCCCGACGATGATCGCCGGGCAGTCCTTCCCTCGTCAACAGCCCGATCGAGAAGACGGGCACATGGAGGATGACATGCTGACCAAGACACAGACAGTGGACGGCGCGGCGATCAAGAAGGCGATCGAAGGCCGTGACGGCAAGCTCCTGTCGAGCTTCTACAATGACGACGCGCTGGTGCGGGTGATCGACCGCAACAATCCGCCGAGCAAGCCGCGCGAGATCCGCGGCCGAGCGGCGATCAGCACCTTCTGGGACGATATCTGCAGCCGGGCGATGACCCACAAGGTCGACACCACGATCGCCGAGGGCGACAGCCTCGCCTTCACCCAGGCCTGCGCCTATCCGGACGGCACGAAGGTGTTCTGCGCGGCGATGCTGGAATTGAAGAACGGCCGCATCGCACGCCAGACCGTCGTGCAGGCTTGGGACGAATAGATCAACCGCGGGCTCAACCGCAAATCAGGGAGGAGAACCAAAATGTTCAGCGCCAGATGGCAGATCGACGCCAAGTTCGGTCACAAGCAGACCGCGCTCGAGCTGATGCGCAAATGGGAGCGTGAGATCGGGTCGCAGGTCGGGCTCGCCGACATGAAGTTCCAGCTCATGACCGGTTCCGTGGGCGCGCGCGAAGCGACGATCGAGGCGCACCACCAGGTCGAAAGCCTGGCCCAGTTGGAGGAGTTCTTCGCCAAGATCGCCAAGATCGAAGCGCATGCCAAATGGGGCAAGGAGCTGGAGCCCTATGTGGTGTCGGGCACCAGCAAATGGACGATCTTCCGGATCGTGGAGTAGTGGCCTGAGCGCCGCCCGGCCTTCTCCCCTTGTGGGAGAAGGTGGCTCGGCGCGCCGCGCCGAGACGGATGAGGGGTGCTCCAGCTTGGCGCCAAGCTACCCCTCACCCGGATTGCCATCCGATTTGCGAAGAGCAAATCGGGGCAATCCGACCTCTCCCACAAGGGGAGAGGTAAAAAGGAGCCTACCCATGCGCCACCATCACATGCCGCACGGCGGTGTAATCCTCCAGTGCGTAGAGCGACATGTCCTTGCCGTAGCCGGATTGCTTCAGGCCGCCATGCGGCATCTCGTTGGTCAGCATGAAGTGGGTGTTGATCCAGGTGCAGCCATATTGCAGGCGGGCGGCGGTCGCCATGGCGCGCGAAACGTCCTTGGTCCATACCGACGAGGCAAGGCCGTAGTCGCTGTCGTTCGCCCAGCTCACTGCCTCATCGACATCCGCGAAGCGGGTGACCGAAACGACCGGACCGAACACCTCGCGGCGCACGATCTCGTCCTCCTGGAGCGCGCCGGCGACGACCGTCGGCTGATAATAGAAGCCGGAGCCTTCGCCCGGTTTGCCGCCGGTGGTGATCTCGATGTGCTTCAGTTCCGAAGCGCGCTCGACGAAGCTCGACACGCGGTCGCGCTGGCGGCGCGAGATCAGCGGCCCGATCTCATTGTCCGTATCGTCCGGCTGGTTGTACTTGATGGTCGAGACCGCGGAGGAGAGGTCGGCGACGAGCTTGTCGTAGATCTTCTTGCCGGCATAGATGCGGCAGGCGGCCGTGCAGTCCTGGCCGGCATTGTAGTAGCCGAAGGCGCGCAGACCGTTGACAACGGCGCCGAGGTCGGCATCGTCGAAGACAATGACCGGCGCCTTGCCGCCGAGCTCCAGATGCGTGCGCTTGACCGACTTGGCGGCTGCCTGCAGCACCTTCTTGCCGGTGGCGACGTCGCCGGTGATGGAGATCATGTTGACCTTGGGGTGGTTGATCAGCGTGTTGCCGACGCTGTCGCCGCGGCCGAGCACCACATTGACAACGCCCTCGGGCAGGATCTCGGAAAGGATCCTCGCGAGTTTCAGCGCCGTCAGCGGGGTCTGCTCCGACGGCTTGAAGACCACCGTGTTGCCGCCGCCGATCGCCGGGGCCAGCTTCCAGGCCATCATCATCAGTGGATAATTCCAGGGCGCGATGGAAGCGACGATGCCGATCGGGTCGCGCCGCACCATCGAGGTGTGGCCCGGAATATACTCGCCGGCCACCTGGCCCGGCATCGAGCGCACCGCGCCGGCGAAGAACCGGTAGCAGTCGACGATCGCCGGAATCTCGTCATTGAGCACGGCATTGATCGGCTTGCCGCAGTTCAGCGCCTCGAGCGCGGCGAACTCCTTCGCTTCGGCCTCGATGCGGTCGGCAATCTTGAGCATGTAGCCGGAGCGCTGCGCCGGCGTGGTGCGCGACCAACCGACGAACGCTCGTTCGGCGGCACTAACGGCAGCCTCGATCTGCGCGGGGCTCGCCTCCGGCAGGTTGAGGATCGTCGCCCCGGTTTTCGGATTGAGGATCGGCTCCTCGGCCTCGGTGCCTTTCTCGAATTTCGAGCCGATCAGCATTTGGGTGTTCATTGGATTTCTCCCTTAACAGGAGCGAATAGGGAGTAGCGAATAGCGAGTAGGGTTTGGCCATCGATTTCCCTATTCGCTATTTGCTATTCGCTACTCCCTATTCGCTGTTTTTCATTTTCCACTGCCCGCAATCTGATCGCCGTCGCGGGTCAGGTAATAGGCAAAGAGGATCGGCAGCAGCGTCACCAGTACGACGACCATGGCCACGACATTGGTGACCGGGCGCTGGCGCGGGCGGATCAGCTCTTCCAGCATCCAGATCGGCACGGTCTGCTGCTGGCCGGCGGTGAAGGTGGTGACGATGACCTCGTCGAAGGACAGCGCGAAAGCGAGCATGCCGCCGGCAAGCAGCGCGGTTGCGATGTTCGGCAACACGACATGCCGGAAGGTCTGAAAACCGTCGGCGCCGAGGTCCATCGAGGCCTCGATCATCGAGCCCGACGTGCGGCGGAAGCGGGCGACGGCGTTGTTGTAGACGACGACCACGCAGAAGGTTGCGTGGCCGAGCACGATCGTCCAGAACGAGAACGGGATGTCGGCGAGCGCGAAGGCCGAGCGCAGCGCGATGCCGGTGATGATGCCGGGCAGCGCGATCGGCAGGATGACCAGCAAAGAGATGGCCTCGCGGCCGAAGAAGCGCGTCTGCGAGACGGCCGCGGCGCAGAGCGTGCCGAGCACCAGCGCGATCGCCGTGGAGATGGCGGCGACGCGGACCGACAGCGACAGCGCCTCCCAGACATCCGGCCGGCTCCAGGTGACGGCGAACCATTGCGTGGTGAGCCCCGGCGGGGGCCAGACGAAACTCTTCTCTTCCGTCGTGAAGGCGTAGACGAAGATCAGCAGGATCGGCAAATGCAGGAAGAGCAGGCCGCAGGCGGCGGCGATCTTCAGGCCGAGCGGAGCGGATTGACCACGGTCAGAGCGCATCGAAAGCCCCCATGCGCTTGGCGCCCCAGAGATAGAAGCCCATGATGACGATGGGCACCACGGTGAAAGCGGCGGCCAAAGGGATGTTGCCGGCGGTGCCCTGCTGCGAATAGACGGCCTGGCCGATGAACAGCCGCGAGGTGCCGATGATCTGCGGGATGATGTAGTCGCCGAGCGTCAGCGAGAAGGTGAAGATCGACCCGGCGACGATGCCTGGCAGCGCCAGCGGGAACAGCACGTTGCGGAAGGTCTGTCCCGGCGAGGCGCCGAGATCGGACGAAGCCTCGACCAGATTGCCGGGCACGCGCTCGAGCGCGGCCTGAACGGGCAGGATCATGAAGGGCAGCCAGACATAGACGAAGACGATGAAGGTGCCGGTGAAGGAGACCGACAGCGAATTGCCGCCGACAACGGGGAGCGACAGCCAGGCCTCGAGCAGCCACAGAAGGTTCAGCTTGGCGAGCAGCCAGGTGAGGATGCCTTCCTTGGCCAGGATCAGCTTCCAGGCGTAGATCTTGACCAGGTAGCTCGACCACAGCGGCAGCATGACGCCGAGATAGAACAGCGCCTTCCAGCGGCCGCGCGCATAGCGCGCAGCATAATAGGCGATCGGGAAAGCAATGATCGCCGAAGCAAGCGTGACCAGCGCCGCCATCGTCACCGTGCGCAGGATGATGTCGAGATTGGCGGCTTGGAACAGGTCGCCATAGGTCTTCAGCGTGAACTCGCGGTTGATGAGGCCGGAAAACTCGTCGATCGAGAAGAAGCTCTGCAGGAGCAGCGCAAAGAGCGAGCCGATATAGACGATGCCCAGCCAGAGAAGCGGCGGCAGCAACATGAGCAGCAGCAGGAGTTTTGGGCGGCGCCAGAAGAGGTCGGAGAACGCGCCGCGCATGCCGCCGCTGCCTGGCAGGATGGCGGGTGTGGGGTTGGATTGAACAGCGGCGATGGTCATGGCGCCGCCGCGTGTTGAACGGAATCAGGGGAGAGGCCGCGATCCTTCGCCCCCCTCTTTGTCCTGCCGGACATCTCCCCCGCAAGGGGGGAGATTGGATGTCGCGGCCGCTTTCGCCAATTGCCAACGTGACAGGATTGGCGAGGCCGAGAAACTGCTGATCTCCCCCCTAGAGGGGGAGATGGCCGGCAGGCCAGAGGGGGGCGCCTCGCGCAAACCTTCCTCATGCCGGCTCGTCCATCAGATGCAGGCTGTCGCGGTTGAAGGTCAGCATCACCGCCTCGCCCTCGGCCGGCAGCGCCATTCCCGCCGGCACCACCGCATGCAGCCTCAACCCGTCGGCATCGAGCGCCAGCCTCGTCGTGGCGCCGAGATAATTGGTCCCGACCAGGCGGGCGGCGACACCGTCGCCGCTTGCCGCGCTTGAAATGCGGATCGACTCCGGGCGCAGGCTGCCCCAGCGGTGCTGGCCGGAATAGCGCTGGACGAAATCCGGCGGCAGCACATTCGACGAGCCGACGAAATCGGCGACGAAGCGCGTGTTCGGCCGCTGGTAGATATCCTCCGGCGTGCCGACCTGCATGATCTTGCCGTCGTTGAAGACGGCGATACGATCGGCCATGGACAGCGCCTCGCCCTGGTCGTGGGTGACGAAGACAAAGGTGATGCCGAGCACTTTCTGCAGCGACTTCAACTCCTCTTGCATGTTCTCGCGCAGCTTGAGGTCGAGCGCGCCGAGCGGCTCGTCGAGCAAAAGCACCTTGGGCTGGTTGACCAGCGCTCGGGCGAGCGCCACGCGCTGGCGCTGGCCGCCGGAGAGCTGGCCGGGACGGCGCGCGCCGTAGCCCGGCAGGCGCACCAGCGAAAGCGCTTCCTCAGCTGCCTTGAGCCGCTCGGCCTTTCCGACACCCTTGACCATCAGGCCGTAGGCGACGTTGTCGAGCACGTTCAAATGCGGAAACAGCGCATAGTCCTGGAAGACGGTGTTGACGTTGCGGCGATAGGGCGGAACGCCTTCGGCGCGCTCGCCGAAGATGGAGATCGAGCCTGTCGTCGGCTGCTCGAAGCCGGCGATCAGCCTGAGGCACGTCGTCTTGCCGGAACCGGACGGCCCCAACATGGCGAAGAACTCGCCGGGCACGATGTCGAGATCGACGGCGTCGACGGCGCGCACGCTGCCGAAATGGCGCGAGACTTGTTTGAAGGAAACGGCAGAGGTCATGGGCCCAGTCAGTTCAGTTGCCGGTTAAACGAAGGCGAGTTCGTACGGCGCCCTGCCTCCCCTCGATGGGGAGGTCGCGGCGAAGCCGCGGGTGGGGGTGGTTGGCGCCAACGTCCATGCTGACCCCCACCCCGACGCTACGCGTCGACCCTCCCCACAAGGAGGAGGGTAAGGGAACTCACCGGCCGCCGATGACGCCGATATAGTCAGACACCCAGCGGTAATAGGGCACGCACTGGTCGTTCTGGCTGGCGCATTTCGACACCGGCGTCTTCCAGAACTTGATCTTGTCGAAATTGTCGTAGCCGTTGGTCTTGCAACCCTCGTCGGTCAAAAGCTCATTGCCCTTGCAGGCGGCGGGTACGACGGGCAGCGAGCCGAACCAGGCCGAAACGTCGCCCTGGACCTTCGGCGATAGCGAATGCTCGAGCCACATATAGGCGCAGTTCGGATGGGCGGCGTCGGCTTCCATCATGGTGGTGTCGGCCCAGCCGGTGACGCCCTCTTCCGGCACGGTCGAGGCGACCGGTTTCTTAGCGGCGACCAGCGTGTTCACTTGATAAGGCCATGAGCCGGAAGCGACCACGCCCTCGTTCTGGAAGTCGTCGACCTGGATCGCGGCATCGTGCCAGTAGCGGCCGACCAGCGTGCGCTGCGTGCGCAAGAGCTCGAGCGCCGCCTTGTACTGGTCTTCGTTGAGCTCGTAGGGATCCTTGATGCCGAGCTCCGGCTTGTGGAACATCAAATAGTTGGCGGCGTCGGCGATGTGGATCGGGCCGTCATAAGCCTGGACGCGGCCCTTGTTCGACTTGCCGTCGGGCAGCTTCATTTCCTCGAAGACGACGTTCCAGCTCTTGGGCGCTTCCTTGAAGACTTCGGTGTTGTACATCAGGATGTTCGGACCCCACTGGTAGGGAACGCCGTAATGCACCTTGTCGACGGTGAACCAGGGCGCGTCCTTCAGGCGGTCGTCGACGGTCTTCCAGCTCGGGATGAGATCGGTGTTGATCGGCTGCACGCGCTTGCCGGCAACGAGGCGCAGCGATGCATCGCCCGAAGCGGTGACCAGGTCGAAGCCGCCCTCGTTCATCAGGGAGACCATCTCGTCCGAGGTGTTGGCGGTCTTGACGTTGACCTTGCATCCGCTTTCCTTCTCGAAAGCCGTCACCCAGTCGTAATTCTTGTCGGTCTCGCCGCGCTCGATATAGCCGGGCCAGGCAACGATGTTGACCTCGCCCTCGCCCTTGCCGAGTTCCTTGACCTGGGCCATGGCCTGACCGGAAAAAGTCAGCGCGACAGTCAGCGCCGTGCACGACTTCAGGAATGCATTCATCGTCGATCTCCCATTTTGGCGCATGACCCCGAAGACCGGCTCGGTTTTCGGAAAGGATATGCGCAAACGACAAGGGTCGGAGCTTCATGCTCCGACGGCAGCGCTCTCGAGGCGCGGCTTTGTTCCCTGAGCGAAAGTGCGGTGAAAAATCCGGTTTCGCAAATTCATTTATCAGAAAGCCAATATCGGTTTTACCGATACCATTCCGGACGGGAGGCTACAGCGAAGTCGCCGAATCCAAGCGTTTCGCGTTTTTCCTGGAACTGCTCTTTTCAGGGCCGCTGGCGCGCCATGCGCTGCGACTGCGCGAGGCCGATGAAATCGCGAGCCGCCTGCGGCAGGGCGGAGCCGCGACGCCAGACCGTGCCGACCTGGACCACCGGCAGCGAGCCGGAAACGTCGCGCGATTCGATGCGGTCGCCTTCCAGCGACCAGGGCCTGTAGACGAGGTCGGGCAGCAGCGCCACGCCGGCGCCGGTGGCGACCAGGCTGCGCACCGCCTCGACCGAGCGGGTGCGGAAGGCGACATGCGGCCTGGCGCCGATCGCCGACAGCAGCTTGCCGGTGTTCTCCTCGATCTCGTCGACCGTGAGCATGATCAGCGGCTCGGAGACGATGTCATTGACCCCGATGATGTCGGCGCTGGCGAGCCTGTGGCTGAGCGGAATCCACAGCCTGTAGGCCGAGACTTCCAGGATTTCCGACTGCAGCGCTGTGCGGTCGCGCAGGTTGGACGTCACCATGACGGCGATGTCGAGCTTGCCGCCGACCAAAAGGTGCTCGAGATAATCGCCATTGTCCTCGATTGCCGAGACCTCGACGCCGGGATAGGCGCGCCGGTAGCGGGCGAGCAGGTCGGATAGGACATAGCCGGCGACCAGCGAGGTGACGCCGAGTTGCAGCCGCCCGCCAGCGGCGGCCTGCTCGCTGGAGAAAGAGCGGCGCGCGTCGGAAACGTCGGCCAGGATCTTGGTCGCGTGGCGCAGGAACTGATGGCCCTTGTGGGTGATGTTGAGGCCACGTGGGTGGCGCTCGAAGAGTTCGACGCCGAGATCGCTCTCCAGTTCCTTGATCGCCTCGGTGACCGAGGACTGGGAAATCGACAGGTTCTGCGCGGCGCCCGAGACAGTGCCCTGCTCGGCGACGGCGACGAAGTACTGCAATTGGCGGATGGTGAAAGCCATGGCCGGACTAAACACCGGCCAACGTGGCGTTGGGAAGTGGGGCAAGCTCCGAAACTTGACCACCTTCCGATTCGTAACTAACTAAGTTACATGAAACGCAACAGCCGACTGTCCTCGACCCTGCATATCCTCGTTCATATGGCCGACGCCCCCGAGCGGGCACTGACCTCCGAACGGCTTGCCGGCTTCATCCACACCAACCCGGTGGTGGTGCGCCGCACCATTGCCGGGCTGCGGGAGGCCGGCATCGTCAGCTCGTCGCGCGGCCATGGCGGCGGCTGGCAGCTCGGCCGCGCGCCGGACAAGATCTCGCTGGCCGAGATCAGCGGCGCGCTCGGCGAGACGCTGTTGCCGTTCAGCACCGAACCGGAAAGTCCCGGATGCCTAGTCGAGCAGGCGGTGATCGCCGTGCTCGACGATTTTCGCCTGGAGGCGGAAAGGCTGCTCACTGAGCGGCTCAGCCATATCACGCTGGCCGACCTGACGGCCGATTTCCGCCGCCGTTATGACCTCATTGGAGTATCCAGCCATGCAGTATGATGTGATCGTCGTCGGCGGCAGCTTTGCCGGCCTGTCCGCCGCCATGTATGCGGCGCGCGGGCGGCGCAAGGTGCTGGTGATCGATGCCGGCGAGCCGCGGAATCGATTTGCCGAACATTCGCACGGCTTCTTCGGCCAGGACGGACGGGCGCCGGCAGACATTCTCGGCGAGGCCAGGGCACAGCTGCTTGCCTATCCTGCCGTCAGGATGATCGAGGGCCGCGCCGAGCGGGCCGCCATTGCCGGCACTGGATTCGAGGTTCGGATGGACGATGGCGAGCGTTTCGGTGCGACGCGGCTGGTGCTGGCCACCGGCGTCCGGGACATCCTGCCGGACGTTCCAGGACTTGCCGCGCATTGGGGCAAGACGGTGCTGCATTGCCCTTATTGCCACGGCTACGAGGTGGCCGGCGGGCCGCTCGGCGTGCTGGCGACCGGACCGATGTCGCTGCACCAGGCCGAGCTGATCTCCGACTGGGGCGACGTCACGCTGTTCGCCGGCGGTTTGTTCGAACCGGACGCTGACCAGGCGCGGATATTGGAGAAGCGCAACATCCGGTTCGAGCCGGGCAAGGTGAGCGAAGTGCAGAACGACGGGTCCGGCGGTCTGGTCGTCAAGCTCGACGGCAATCGCAGCGCGAGCGTGCGGGCGCTGTTCACCGCGCCGCGCAACGTGATGGCAAGTCCGCTTGCCGAACAGCTTGGCTGCGCCTTCAACGAAGGCCCGCTCGGCAAGGCGGTCGTCGTGGACGACAAGCAGCAGACATCGGTGCCTGGCGTCTTCGCGGCAGGAGACGCCGCGCGCCTGATGCACAACATCGCCTTCGCGGTGTCGGGCGGCGCGATGGCCGGGGTTGCGGCGCACCAGTCGCTGGTGTTCGGCTAGCTCTTATCCCTTGGGCGACGTCAGGCCGCGGCGATACTGACCCGGGCGCCGGCCTGACTCAGCGCGGCGGCTATATCGCGTGGCGGCGGCTGGTCGGTGGCAAGCTCGGAAAAGCCATCGAAGCCGCAGACCCGGACCAGTCCCTGGCGGCCGAACTTGGAATGGTCGGTGACGACCAGCGAGCGATGGCCGCGCGACAGCACCATGCGGGCGAACTCCGCCTCGTCCAGATCATAGTCGGTCAGGCCGGCGGCCGCATCGACGGCTCCGATCGAGATCACGGCATGATCGACCGAAAAGCGGCTGACGAACTCGATCGCCGAAATGCCGAAAGCCGCGCCCGAATCGCTGCGCAGCTCGCCGCCCGCCATGTAGACCTTGTTGCCGTTCACCGTCGCCAGCGTGCGGGCAATGTCGGAGGAATTGGTGACCACCGTCAGCCGGCGATGGCCGAGCAGCTCGCGCGCGAGGAAGGATGTGGTCGTGCCGGTATCGAGCATGATCGCCTCGCCATCGCGGATCGTAGCCGCGACCATCCTGGCGATCAGGCGCTTGGCTCCGGCATTTTCGCGCATGCGCCGCTCGAACGGCGCCTCGCCCACAATCGAGGCAAGGCCGACGGCGCCGTGCATCTTCAGCACCGACCCGTCATCGGCGAGCGGCTTGACATCGCGCCGCACGGTTTCCAGCGAGACGCCGAGCCGCTCGGCGAGGCTGGCTATGGTGATCGTGCCCTCCTCGCTGAGGAGCCGCAGGATTTCGCCGTGCCGTTTCGAATGGATCATCGGTGTGTCCGGGAATTCTGACCGAATTTAATGCTTTGCCGACGCTTTGAAAGGAGTCGCTTATATTTTCGGGCAAAACACCCAAAAAAGGTCACAGCTTTTGGATTGACAGCGCTGCCACGCTGGCGTGACATTGACCTTGTGACAGGCTCGGAACTGCCGCGGGAGGGTGATGGCAGAGCCGCAACCTAGTGACCAGATCGCCTGGAACCAGCCAGGCGCGAGCTTTTATCGAATCCGCGGGGGCGGATGCCGGGATATCATACCTGGCCAAGGGGCTCGTCGGTGCGGTGCGGGATACCGATCCTGGCGTCTCGCACCGACGAGGCTTTTTCATGTTCTCCCAGCCTTGTTTTCCGCGGGACCGGTTGGGGCCGGAGCGAAGCCGTGAGTGCCGAAGACCGCATCCGCGCCTTGCCGTGCTGGAACGGCGGCATTGAGATCGAGCCGCTGCCGGGCGGCCTCAGCAACGCCAATTTTGTCGTCACCGACGCGGCAGGGCGGCATGTCGTGCGCTTCGGCCAGGACTTCCCTTTCCACCATGTCTTTCGCGAGCGCGAGGTGATGACGGCACGGGCGGCGCATGCGGCGGGCTTCGCGCCGGCCGTGCATTATGCCGAGCCCGGCATCCTGGTGACGGAATTTCTCGGCGCCAAGACCCTCCTGGGAGAGGATGTGCGGGCCAATCTCGGCCGCGTGGCCGCGCTGCTGCGCGGCTTTCACCGCGAGATGCCGAAGCATGTCTCCGGCGCCGGTTTCATGTTCTGGGTGTTTCACGTCATCCGCGACTATGCGCGCACGCTGGACGAGGGCGGCAGCCGCAAGAAGGCTGAGCTGCCACGTTATCTGGCCCTGGCGGACGAGCTCGAGCGGGCGCAAAAGCTGCTGCCCATCGTCTTCGGCCATAACGACCTTTTGCCGGCGAACATCCTCGACGACGGCAAGCGGCTGTGGCTGATCGATTTCGAGTATGCCGGCTTCAACACGGCAATGTTCGACCTCGCCGGCGCCGCCTCGAACGCCGGCCTGAGCGATGACGAATCCTTCGCCTTCATGACCGCCTATTTCATGAAGGAGCCGGACGGCGAAATCCGCCGATCGCATGCCGCCATGCAATGCGCCTCGCTGCTGCGCGAAGCGATGTGGAGCATGGTGTCCGAGCTTTATCTCGACGCGCCCGGCATCGACTATGTCGCCTATAGCGAGGAAAACCTCGTCCGGCTCGACGCGGCGCTGGACAACTACCGGACGAAATACGGAACCAGATCATGACCTTGCCCAGCCATGCCGAAATCGTCGTCATCGGCGGTGGCATCATCGGCTGTTCCACTGCCTACCACCTGGCGCGCGACCATAGGACGGATGTGGTGCTGCTCGAGCAGGGCAAGCTGACCTCTGGCTCGACCTGGCACGCCGCCGGCCTGGTCGGGCAGCTGCGCTCCTCCGCCTCGATCACGCGCGTGCTCAAATATTCGGTCGAGCTTTACAAGGGGCTGGAGGCCGAGACGGGCCTGGCGACCGGCTGGAAGATGACCGGCTGTCTGCGGCTGGCGACGAATGCCGACCGCTGGACCGAGTTCAAGCGGCTGGCGACGACGGCCAAAAGCTTCGGCATGGATATGCAGCTGCTGTCGCCGGCGGAGGTGAAGCGCATGTGGCCGCTGATGGAGACAAGCGACCTTGTCGGCGCTTCCTGGCTGCCGACCGACGGACAGGCGAGCCCCTCCGACATCGCCCAGTCGCTCGCCAAGGGCGCCCGCATGCATGGCGCGAAACTGTTCGAGGGCGTGCGCGTCACCGGCTTTACGATGAAGGACGGCCGCATCACGGCGGTGAAGACTTCACAAGGCGACATTGCCTGCGACAAGGTGGTGAACTGCGCTGGACAATGGGCAAGGCAGGTCGGCGCGATGGCCGGCATCAACGTGCCGCTGCAGCCGGTCAAGCACCAGTACATCATCACCGAGAAGATCGCGGGCCTTGCGACCGACGCGCCGACAATCCGCGACCCCGACCGCCGCACCTATTTCAAGGAAGAGGTCGGCGGGCTGGTGATGGGGGGCTACGAGCCCAACCCGCAGGCCTGGGCAACCGGACTTCCCGGCGGCGATGTCCCGAACGACTGGGAATTCCGCCTGTTCGATGACGACTACGATCATTTCGAGCAGCACATGACCCAGGCGATCGCGCGTGTTCCGGCGCTGCAAACCGCCGGCGTCAAGCAGATGATCAACGGATCGGAGAGTTTCACGCCGGACGGCAACTTCGTCCTCGGCGCAGCACCGGAATGCGCCAACATGTTCGTCGGCGCCGGCTTCAACGCCTTCGGCATCGCTTCCGGCGGCGGCGCAGGATGGGTGCTGGCGCAATGGGTGGTCGACGGCGAGGCGCCGCTCGACCTCTGGGTGGTCGACATCCGCCGCTTCTCCGGCCTGCACCGCGACCGCGACTGGGTCCGCGACCGCACGCTGGAGGCCTATGGCAAGCATTACACGATCGGCTTCCCGCACGAGGAGTATCTCTCCGGGCGGCCGCGCATCGTCTCGCCGCTCTATGAGCGGCTGAAGATGCATCGCGCCGTGTTCGGCTCCAAGCTTGGCTGGGAGCGGCCGAACTGGTTTGCGCCGGATGGCGCGGCCGCCGAGGACGTCTATTCGATGGGCCGCCAGAACTGGTTCGGCCCGGTCGGCGACGAGCACCGTCATGTGCGCGAGAAGGTCGGCATCTTCGACCAGTCCTCCTTCGCCAAATACGAGCTGACCGGCACTGACGCGCTGAAGGCGCTCGACTGGATCTGCGCCAACGACGTCGACAAGCCGGTCGGACGGCTGACCTACACGCAGCTTCTCAATACGCGCGGCGGCATCGAGGCCGACCTCACCGTGTCGCGGCTCGGCGAGAACCGGTTCTACATCGTCACCGGCACGGGCTTCCGCACGCATGACCTCTCCTGGATCGGCGACCATATAGGCCACGGGCTGGATGCCAGGCTGACCGACGTCACGGAGGATTTCGGCACGCTGTCGCTGATGGGGCCGCGCGCCCGCGACGTGCTGTCGGCGGTGACGGACGCCGATGTCTCAAACGCCGCCTTCCCCTTCGGCCATGCGCGCGAGATCGCAATAGCCGGCCACAGCGTGAAGGCGCTGCGCGTCACCTATGTCGGGGAACTGGGCTGGGAGCTGCATGTGCCGATCGCCGCCACCGGCGAGGTTTTCGATGCGCTGATGGCGGCGGGCAAGGCGCATGGCATTCGCCCGGTCGGCTACCGGGCGCTGGAATCGCTGCGACTGGAGAAGGGCTATCGCGCCTGGGGTTCCGACATCACGCCGAACGATATGCCGCAGGAGGCGGGGCTCGGCTGGGCCGTGAAGCTTCGCAAGAATACCGACTTCATCGGACGCCGGGCGCTGGAGAAGGCAGCCGGCAAGCCGCCGATGAAACGCTTTGCCGGCTTCACGGTTGACGACCCGGAGATCGTGCTGGTCGGACGCGAGACGATCCTGCGCAATGGCGACCCGGTCGGTTACCTGACCAGCGGCGGCTACGGCTACACGGTGGGCAAGAATATCGGCTACGGCTATGTGCGCAATGCCGACGGCGTCAGCGACGATTTTCTGGCCTCGGGCGACTATGAGCTTGTCGTGGCGATGGAGCGCACGCCGGCAAAGATCCATCTCGAGCCGATGTATGACCCGGCCGGGGCAAGGATAAAGGCTTGATCGACGAAACGGTCAGCTGACACGCAGCACAAGTCCCCTGCTCGGCACGGTATCGGACTCGCCCGGCATCGAGGCGTAGGGCGCCGTTTCCTCGAGGCGCTTCAACCTGCCCTGAACCTCAAGTCCGGCAATGCGCTCGGCGAAGCCTGATTGCCACAGCGTGTTCTTGACGGTCAGCACGATGATCCCGCCTGGGCGGCAGATGCGGATCAACTCGTCCAGTCCCTCAGCCCCGACATGGCCCGAGGTGAAGACGCCCGCCGAAACAATGCCGGCATAGGCGCCGTCGGCGAAGGGCAAAGTATCGCCCATCGCCAGGCGATGCAGTGCACTGTAGACGCCCTTGGCGTCGGCCTTGTCCAGCATGCCTTGCGAGATGTCGAGCGCCTCGACCTTCGGATAGCCGGTGATGGCCAGCCATTCGCCGATCAGGCCGGTGCCGGCGCCCGCATCGAGCAAGGGTTCGGCGCCGCGCGGCAGGTGCCTGGCAAGCAGCGCCAGACAGATCGTCGGGTGGCGATAGCCGGCGGCCGACATGTCGGCATCATAGGTCTCGGACCAGCTGTCATAGATCGCCGCCACTTCCTCAGGCCGCTTCGCGGCGTAGGCCGCGCTTAGCGAGCCGCTGTGCTTGCCGTCCGCCATTTCTGCTCCCGCCGCCGATTCGTATCCGCAATGGTAGCCAAGCGGCAAAAACTGTGGAACCGTTCCGCTGTAAAACATCGTGTGATGGTAAAGGGGATGACGATGGACGAGGCGCGCGCCGCGTTGGCCACCATTCCGGCGCTGGCAGGCTATGACGGGCCGCTGGAGCGTTTGGCCGGCCTGACCAACAAGGTCTACCGGGCCGGCGAAGCGTGTCTGCGCATTCCCGGCAAGGGCACGGAAGAATATATCAACCGCACCAACGAGGCAGTGGCGGCACGCGAAGCGGCCAGGGCCGGAGTCAGCCCCGAGGTGCTTTATGCCGATCCGGCGTCCGGCCTGATGGCGACGCGCTTCATCGCCGGTGCCGAGACGATGTCGCCGGAGAAATTCAAGGCGCGGTCGGGCAGCCCCGCGCGAGCGGGCTACGCCTTCCGCAAGCTGCATGCTTCGGGCGCGGTGTTCCCCTTCCGCTTCGAATTGTTCGCGATGATCGACGACTATCTCAAGGTCTTATCGACGAAGGACGTGGCGCTGCCCGCCGGCTATCACGACGTGGTGCGCGAGGCAGGCGCGGTGCGCGCCGCGCTTGCCGCGCACGCCATCCCGCTCGCCGCCTGCCACTGCGATCCGCTGTGCGAAAATTTCCTCGATACGGGCGAGCGGATGTGGATCGTCGACTGGGAATATTCCGGCATGAACGATCCGCTGTGGGACCTCGGCGACCTTTCGGTCGAGGGCCGGTTCGATGCGGACCAGGATGAGGAACTGATGCGCGCCTATTTCGGCGGCGAGGCGAGGCCGGCGGCGCGCGGACGTATCGTCATCTACAAGGCGATGTGCGACCTTTTATGGACGCTCTGGGGATTGATCCAGCTCGCCAACGACAATCCGGCCGACGATTTCCGCGCCTATGCCGACGGTCGCTTTGCCCGCTGCAAGGCGCTGATGGAGACCGCGGAATTTTCGCGGCACCTCGCTGCCGTGCGCGCGGGTTAGGCACCGGAAAAGCCAAGCCTTCAAGCTTTTGTTTTCATACATGTCGTTATCGCAAAACCGCTGCACACTTTTGCGCGACATGCATTAATTCACGCCCTTCAGCACGTTCTCCGGCGGCACCTCGGTCTCCACCACCTTCTGGCGATGGAAGATGAACATGCCGGCAAGCACGACGATGGCGGCACCGACGAGAATGCGCGGGCCGGGCATGTCGCCGAAGAAGGCCAGTCCGAAGACCACCGCCCACAGAAGCAGGCTGTAGTGCAGCGGCGCCAGCGTCGAGGCCGGCGCCAGCTTCAGCGCCCTCGTGATCATCAGATGCGCGGCGCAGGAGACGACACCGAGTAGTAGCATGGCGCCGAAATCGAGCGCCGACGGCGTGCGCCAAGCACCGATGGTGAGCAGGCCGCCGACAATCAGCGTGCCGATCGTCTGCCAGGTCACCAAAGTCGTGTCGCTGGTGCCGCGCAGGAGGCGGCCGAGGATGATGGCAAAGCCGAAGGCGATACTGCCCACCAGCGCGAAGGCCGATGACAGCGAGAAGGCCGCCGAGGACGGCTTGAGAATGATCAGCACGCCGCAGAAGCCGACCAGGATCGCCAGCCAGCGCCGCCAGCCGACCTTTTCGCCGAGCAGCAAGTGCGACAGCGCCGCGACATAGATCGGCCCGGCCATGTAGAAGCTCATTACGTCGGCGAGCGGCAGGTAGACGACCGCGGCGTAGAAAAGCCCGGTATCGGCGGTGGTGGCCACGACACGCAGGAACTGCAAAACCGGCCGGTCCATGTGAAACAGCCTGGCCGTGCCCTGGTTGGCGATCATCGGGCCCAGCACGATGAAGGCGCCGATCGAGCGGATCAGCACCACCTGCCCGACTGAAAAGGAGGCGACCAGCCATTTGCCCATCGCGTCGTTCAGCGCGAACATGAAGTCGCCGGCCAGCATCAAGAGGATGCCGGCGAGCAACATGTTCCTGATCGTGAAATTTCGGGCGAGCAAGGCCATGCCGCTCCCTAGCCGCAAGCGGCCGGCTTGACGAGGGAAAATGGGGCGATCGGTAAGACCAGCGGCGGAAATCGGCTGGTTCTAGCCGGCCTTATGCCGCCTGTTCACCTGCGCCGGCCGTCCCGCGATCGAAAGCCGCGTTTCCTGCTTCGTCCGCTCAGCCACCACTTTGCCCCTGGCGATGACGCAGAGGCGTTCGGGGCGCAGGCGAACGGCCTCGATCGCATTGCCGGCATCGAGCACAACGAGGCTCGCCCGCTTGCCGACGGCAAGGCCCAGATGATCGAGCCCCATGATGGCGGCGTTGACGTTGGTCACCATGTCGAAGCAGCGCGCCATGTCGGCCGGGCTCGACATCTGCGCGACATGCAGGCCCATGAAGGCGACGTCGAGCATGTCGGCGGTGCCCAGCGAATACCAGGGATCGAGCACGCAATCCTGGCCCCAGCCGACGCGGATGCCGAGCGCCTGCATCTCCTTGACACGGGTCAGGCCGCGCCGCTTCGGGAAGGTGTCGTGGCGCCCCTGCAGCATGATGTTGATCAGCGGATTTGGGATTGCCGATACACCGGCCTCGGCGATGAGCGGCAAAAGCTTCGAGACGTAATAATTGTCCATCGAATGCATCGATGTGAGGTGCGAGCCGGCCACCCTGCCCTGCAACCCAAGGCGCTGCGTTTCATAGGCCAGCTGCTCGATATGGCGCGACAGCGGATCGTCAGTCTCGTCGCAATGCATGTCGACCATCAGGCCGCGTTTGGCCGCGATCTCGCAAAGCTCGGTCACCGAGCGGGCGCCCTCGGCCATGGTGCGCTCGAAATGCGGGATGCCGCCGACGATGTCGACGCCCATGTCGAGCGCGCGGATGGTGTTTTCACGAGCATTCGGCGAGCGGTAGAGGCCGTCCTGCGGAAACGCGACCAGTTGTAGGTCGATATAGGGCGCGACGGTTTTCTTCACATCGAGCAGGGCTTCCACCGCGAGCAGCCGGTCGTCGCAGACATCGACATGGCTGCGGATGGCGAGCAGGCCCATCGACACGGCCCAGTCGCAATAGGCGAGCGCGCGCTCGCGCACGGCCTCATGCGTCAAAAGCGGCTTCAGCTCGCCCCAGAGCGCGATGCCCTCGAGCAGCGTGCCCGACGCATTGATGCGCGGAATGCCGTAGGAGAGCGTGGCGTCCATATGGAAATGCGGATCAACGAAAGGCGGCGAGACGAGATTGCCGCTCGCGTCGATTTCGGCCGGCGCCGAACCCTGGAGCTTTGGTTCGATCGCGACGATGGTCTCGCCCGCAATCCCTATGTCGGCAATCCTGCCATCCGGCAGCGTGCCGCCGCGCACGATCAAGTCGAAATCCATCTGCCGTCGTCCCCAATACCAGAATCGGCTGCTATCGTGACCGAAAAGACAGCCTGCCGCAGCCTTTTCTTTCCCTCGACGGCGAAAGGTTCCATCCGGCCTCAACTCGCTCTATAAGCCGCCACGCGCCCTTGTGGCGAATCCGAATTTCTCACAGCCAGCCATAGGATCGGCCGTTGTTTCGCTTCTTCCGCTCGACGGAAAACCAACGCCTCATCGCGAGGCTGGTAAGAGAATCCTTCCACGACCATAAGTTCGGCTATGGCGCGGCCATATTGTCGATGCTGGTGGTCGCCCTCATGACGGGGGCAAGCGCCTGGATCCTGCGCGAAATCACCAACGAGTTCGTGGTCTATAAGCGGATAGACCGCGTCAACCTGATTGCCGGGGGTGTGGCGGCGATCTTTGTTCTCAAGGGCATCGCGACTTTCGTCCAGACCTATTTCATGAGCCGCGTCGGCAATGCCATCATTGCCGACCGGCAGCGCAAGATCTACGACCGTATCCTGGCGCAAGGCATCGAATTCTACCATTCGACCTCGTCTTCCGACCTGATCACCCGCATGACCAACAACGCGCAGGCGGCGCGCAGCGTGCTCGACCTCGTCGTCACGTCCTATGTGCGCGACCTGGTGACGTTGGTTGTGCTGGTGATGGTCATGGTCTGGCAACAGCCGGCGCTGTCGCTGATCTGCTTCGTCGTCGGACCGGTGGCGATCTACGGCGTCAACCGCATCCTGAGACGCGTCCGCAAGATCGCGGCGATGGAATTCATCTCGCTCGGCCAGATCGTGCATGTGATGCAGGAAACGGCGATCGGCGTGCGGGTCGTCAAATCCTTCAATCTCGAAGCCGCTATGCGCAAGCGCATGCACAAGGCGGTGTCGGACGTCGAAACCCGTGCCAACAACATCGCCACGCTGGAAGCCGCCACCAGCCCGGTGATGGAAACGCTGGCCGGGCTGGCGATTGCCGGCGCCGTGCTGGTCAGCGGCCTGCTGGTGCTGCAGGGCGGCCAGATGCCGGGCAACATCATGGCCTTCATCGCCGCGCTGCTGCTGGCCTATGAGCCGGCAAAGCGCCTGGCCCGCGTCCGCATCTCGCTGGAGACGGGCATTGTCGGCGTGCGCATGATGTTCCAGCTCGCCGACCGGCCGCTGACGCTGGCCGAGAAACCCGGCGCCACGCCGCTCCAACCCGGTCCGGGCGAAATCCGCTTCGACAATGTCAGCTTCGCCTATCCGGAAAGCCCTCCGGTGTTCGAAGGATTCAACCTGACGCTTGACGCCGGCAAGATGACGGCGCTGGTCGGACCGTCGGGCAGCGGCAAGTCGACGATCCTGAACCTGATCATGCGCATGTATGATCCGCAGACCGGCAAGGTGATGTTCGACGGCCAGGACATCTCGTTCGCGACGCTCGATTCGCTCAGGCGCAAGATCGCCTATGTCAGCCAGGACACGTTCCTGTTTGCCGGCACCGTCATGCACAACATCCGCCTCGGCCGCGAGGACGCGACCGACGAAGAGGTGATCGCCGCCGCCAAGGCCGCCAACGCGCATGACTTCATCAGCGCCATGACCAAGGGTTACGACACGGAGGTCGGCGAGAACGGCTCGCTGTTGTCCGGAGGCCAGCGCCAGCGCATTTCGATCGCGCGCGCCATGCTGCGCAACGCCGAGATCCTGCTGCTCGACGAGGCGACCAGCGCGCTCGATGCCGAATCGGAAGCGCTGTTCCGCGACGCGCTGCAGCAGCTTACCGTCGGGCGCACGACGATCGTGATCGCGCACCGGCTGTCGACCGTGCACCAAGCCGACACGATCGTGGTGCTGGAAAAGGGCAAAGTAGTGGAAAGCGGCCCGCACAAGACGCTGCTCAAGCAGGGCGGGCTCTACCAGAAGCTTTATGAATATCAGCTGATGCCGTGACGCAGCGCCTCTCCTTCTCCCCCTGCGGGAGAAGGTGTCGCCGAAGGCGACGGATGAGGGGTGTTCCAGCTTGGTGGCGCCGTTCATCCAGTCGGAATTTGCGAGCGTCTCGCTCCGCTGGAGCACCCCTCATCCGTCTCGGCGCTGCGCGCCGATCCACCATCTCCCCAAGGGGAGAAGGGGAAGCGCTCCTTACTCCGGCACTTTGCGCACCGCGCCCTTGTCGGCGCTGGTGGCGAAAGCCGCATAGGCACGCAATGCCGTCGTCACCTTGCGCTTGCGCTTCTCGGCCGGCTTCCAGGCGTCTGCGCCCTTGGCGTTCATCGCAGCCCGGCGCGCTTCGAGCTCGGCATCGCTGATGGCGAGGCGAATAGTGCGGTTGGGTATGTCGATCTCGATCGTGTCGCCTTCCTGGACCAAGCCGATGGCGCCGCCTTCGGCGGCTTCCGGCGAGACGTGGCCAATGGAAAGGCCCGACGTGCCGCCGGAGAAGCGGCCGTCGGTGATCAGCGCGCAGGCTTTGCCGAGGCCCTTCGACTTCAGGTAGCTGGTCGGGTAGAGCATCTCCTGCATGCCGGGGCCGCCGCGCGGTCCCTCGTAGCGGATGACGACGATGTCGCCGGCCTTGATCTCGTTACCGAGGATCGCCTTGACCGAGGCGTCCTGGCTTTCGAAGACGCGGGCCGGGCCGGTGAATTTCAGGATGGATTCATCCACGCCGGCAGTCTTCACGATGCAGCCGTCGAGCGCCAGATTGCCCTTCAAGACGGCAAGACCGCCATCCTTCGAGAACGGCGTCCTGGCCGAGCGGATGACGCCCTTCTCACGGTCGAGATCGAGTTCGTCCCAGCGGCGGTCCTGGCTGAAGGCGACCTGGGTCGGCACGCCGCCGGGAGCGGCGAGGAAGAAGTCGCGGACGTTTTCGGCAGAGGTGCGCGAAATATCCCAGTGGTCGAGGGCCTCGCCGAGGGTCGCCGTATGCACCGTCGGCAGGTCGCGATTGATCAGACCGGCCTCGTCGAGCTGGCCGAGGATGGCCATGATGCCGCCGGCGCGGTGGACGTCCTCCATGTGCACGTCGGACTTGGCCGGCGCCACCTTGCAGAGCACCGGCACCTTGCGCGACAGCCGGTCGATGTCCTCCATGGTGAAGTCGACCTCTCCTTCATGCGCGGCGGCAAGAATATGCAGCACCGTGTTGGTCGAACCGCCCATGGCGATATCGAGCGCCATGGCGTTCTCGAAGGCGCCCTTGGAGGCGATGCTGCGCGGCAGTGCCGTCTCGTCGTCCTGCTCGTAATAGCGCTGGGCGAGATCGACGATGAGATGGCCGGCCTCGACGAACAGGCGCTTGCGGTCGGCATGGGTGGCCAAGGTCGAGCCGTTGCCCGGCAGCGACAGACCCAGCGCCTCGGTCAGGCAGTTCATCGAATTGGCGGTGAACATGCCGGAGCAGGAGCCGCAGGTCGGGCAGGCCGAGCGCTCGATGACCTTGACGTCCTCATCGGAGATCTTGTCGTCGGCGGCCGCGACCATGGCGTCGACCAGATCGAGCGCCTGCGCCTTGCCGGCCAGCACCACCTTGCCGGCCTCCATCGGACCGCCGGAAACGAAGACGGTCGGGATATTGAGGCGCAGCGAGGCCATCAGCATGCCGGGGGTGATCTTGTCGCAGTTGGAGATGCAGACCATGGCGTCGGCGCAATGCGCGTTGACCATGTATTCGACGGAATCGGCGATCAGCTCGCGCGACGGCAGCGAATAGAGCATGCCGTCGTGACCCATCGCGATGCCGTCGTCGACCGCGATGGTATTGAACTCCTTGGCGACGCCGCCAGCCTTCTCGATCTCGCGCGCGACGAGCTGGCCGAGATCCTTCAGATGGACATGGCCCGGCACGAACTGGGTGAAGGAATTGACCACCGCGATGATCGGCTTGCCGAAATCCGAATCCTTCATGCCGGTGGCGCGCCAGAGGCCGCGAGCGCCGGCCATGTTGCGGCCATGGGTGGTGGTGCGGGAACGATAGGCGGGCATTCGATTGTCCTTGCTGGCTGGCCACACCGATGCGCGGCGGGCGGCGCTCGAATTTAGTCGGCAGCGGTTATAGCGGCCATGTCTCGGCATGACCACCATTTTGCGCTGCGACAGCATGCTTCGGCAAATTTGCGCTTTTCAGAAAATTTTTGTTGCCGCTGTCGGATGACGCTTCGCTGAAGCGTCCTTGAGGCAGACGGCATCGAAATGGCACGAAATCGCCACCGAACCGTTTGACAACGAAGCCAACATGAAGCCCGAGGAGCAAGGCATGCAGAAGATCACCACCTTCCTGTGGTTCGACGACCAGGCCGAGGAGGCCATGAATCACTACATCTCCATCTTCAAGAATTCGAAGGTGCTGAGCGTGACGCGCTGGCCCAAAGGCCATCCCCAGGAAGGCCAGGTGCTGGTCGCCTCGTTCGAGCTCGACGGCGTGCAATTCCAAGCCCTCAACGGCGGGCCGCAATACAAGTTCACCGAAGCGATCTCGCTGTCGATCGACTGCAAGACGCAGGAAGAGGTGGATCATTTCTGGACCAGGCTCACCGAAGGCGGCGAACCGGGACGCTGCAGCTGGCTGAAGGACAAGTTCGGGGTTTCCTGGCAGGTCGTGCCGGAGCAACTGCCGCGGCTGCTTCAGGATCCGGACCGCGAGAAAGCCGGCCGCGTGATGTCCGCGATGATGCAGATGGGCAAGATCGAAATCGACAAACTGGAAGCGGCGGCGAAGGGGTGAGCACTTTTTCCTTCTCCCCTTGTGGGAGAAGGTGGATCGGCGCGTCGCGCCGAGACGGATGAGGGGTGTTCCAGCGGAGTGAGGCGTCGGTGTTCCCTGGAACACCCCTCATCCGACCTCGCTTCGCGAGGCCACCTTCCCCCACAAGGGGGGGAAGGGAGAAACACTCACGCCGCTTTGCCGCGCACCTGGTAATCCTTGACCGCGGTGAAGCGGATCGCTTTCCAGCGCTCGGCTTCGTAGTTGAGCGAGAAGGCGTGCTGGGCGAGGAAGACCGGGTCGTTGTCGAGGTCGCGGGCGATGTCGCCGCGATGCGCCTCGATAAAACGCTGGACTTCCGCCTTGTCGTCGGCCGAGATCCAGCGGCAGATCGAGAAACGCGACATCTCGAAATCAACCGGCAGCGTGTATTCGATGTTCAGCCGTTCCTTCAGAACGTCGAGCTGCAGCGCGCCGACGACGCCGACGATGGCCGGCGAGCCGTCCTCGGGTGAGAACAGCTGCACGACGCCTTCCTCGGCCATCTGGTGCAGCGCTTCCTTCAGCTTCTTGGCCTTCATGGCGTCGCCGAGGCGCACGCGGCGCAGGATTTCGGGCGCGAAGTTCGGCACGCCGCGGAACAGGATCTCCTCGCCTTCGGTCAGCGTGTCGCCGATGCGCAGCGTGCCGTGGTTGGGGATGCCGACGACGTCGCCAGCGAAGGCCTCGTCGGCGGTGACGCGGGTGCGGGCGAAGAAGAACTGCGGCGCCGACAGGCTCATCGGCTTACCGGTGCGCACCAGCTTGGCCTTCATGCCGCGCTCAAGCTTGCCCGAGCAGACGCGGACGAAGGCGATGCGGTCGCGGTGGTTCGGATCCATGTTGGCCTGGATCTTGAAGACGAAGGAGGTCATCTTCTCCTCCGTCGCCTCGACCGTTCGCTCGTCGGCTTCCTGGGCGCGCGGCGGCGGGCCGTAGGCGCCGAGCGCCTCGATCAGGTCGCGCACGCCGTAATTGCGCAACGCCGAGCCGAAATAGACCGGCGTCAGGTGGCCTTCGCGAAAGGCTTCCACGTCGAGCGGGCGACAAGCCTCCCGCGCGAGTTCCAGTTCCTCGATGAAGGCTTCGCGCTCGTTTTCGGGCAAAAGGCCGGCGACGCGGTTGGAATCGGGCCCGTTGACCGGCGTGCGCTCCTTTTCCGCGTCGCCCTTGCGCACCGCGTTCAGCGCCAGGTGGTAGGTGCCGGAAAAGGTCCTGCCACGGCCGATCGGCCAGGTGACGGGCGCGGTGTCCAGCGCCAGCTTCTGCTCGATCTCGTCGAGGATTTCGAACGGATCGCGGCTCTCGCGGTCCATCTTGTTGACGAAGGTTATGATCGGAATGTCGCGCAGCCGACAGACCTCGAACAATTTCAGCGTGCGCGGCTCGATGCCCTTGGCGGCGTCGATGACCATGACCGCCGAATCCACCGCCGACAGCGTGCGATACGTGTCGTCGGCGAAATCCTCGTGGCCGGGCGTGTCGAGCAGGTTGAAGACGTTGTCGTCATATTCGAAGGTCATCACCGAGGTAACGACCGAGATGCCGCGCTCGCGCTCGATCTTCATCCAGTCGGACCGGGTCTGGATGCGGTCCTTCTTGGCCTTAACCTCGCCGGCGAGCTGGATGGCGCCGCCGAACAGCAGCAGCTTTTCGGTGAGCGTGGTCTTGCCGGCGTCAGGGTGCGCGATGATCGCGAAGGTGCGGCGGCGCGATACCGCCTGTTCGATGTCTTCTGCCAATTTCTGGAATCCTGTCTGTGGCGCGGGCTTCTAGCAGCGCTTGTCCGGCGTGTCGACGGTTTTGGAGAGACCGGTTCGACCGGCGCAGCAGAGAGACGTGCCGTCGGCAAAAGACCTTGGTCCTCAATTCCACATTCCGTCGCGATCGATCTTGCCGCCGTACCTGGTGACCGACGATATTTCCAAGCGTTTGATACCGATGTCGCGCAACAGGTAGTCCGGCAGCTCGTCCAGCCAGGCGCGATCCCTGCGAATGCGGACCATCCGCGCGAGGACGCGCAGGCCGGAACGGCATATTTCGACGGCTGTCGCGAAGAAACGCCCGTTAACGGATGAGCGGGCGACGGGCTTCATTCCCATGCGAAGGGATGGCATGATCATCTTCCTTTTGTTTGAACGAAAGGATCGGGAGGGCCGTGCAGGCCCTCCCGAAGACGCTGCGCGTGTCAGGACCGGTCGTGCTCGCAGCTCACATAAGGGTTCCAGTCGGCGAACATGCCGGCCGGGTTGTGCCGCCAGTGCCAGACATGGAGCTCGTAATACGGGTCCACCGGATGGACTCCCACCGTCGTCTTGCGCTGCAGGGTGCGGCCGAGGAATTCGGGTACACCTTTGCCCTTCCAGTCCTTTTCGAAGACGATGTATTCCATGCCGACGAGCTGCATCGAGCCATCGGCCTCCGGCTCGTAGGTCAGCACATCTGGCTCGCCGAGCACGAGCCTGCCGTCGCCGGCCCGCTCGGGATGGATGAAGTGGACGCCCATCGTTCCGTGCTGGTCATGCGTCGTGCATTCGAACAGTTGCCGATAGCCGTCCGCCTTGGCGACCTCGATGTCGAAATACTTGGCCGCCATCTCCCGAGACCGGTTGAGCACCGGATCGGGCATGTCGTGGGCGACCGCGGTGCCGCAAAACAGCGCGGAGGCGCCGACGGCAAGGACAATTTCGGCAAAGCGCTTCACGATCGATCCTCCCCGTCAGGCTGCGGCGTAAGCCGTCGTCGGATCGAACAGGCGCTTGACCTGCGTGATCTTCGTTGCCGGGAAGCCGCTCATCTTGGCATGACGCTGGATGATCGCCTCGTCCTTGGCGAGATAGACGCAAAAGGTCTTGTCGTCCGCCACGAAGGATTCGACCCACTGGATGTCGGGGCCAAGCTCGGCCAGAACGGCATTTGAGGCCTTGGACGCATCGCGAAGCTGCTCGCGCTCGAAGGTGCCGACCTTGGGAATCTCGCGTTCGATGATGTATTTGTGCATATCATAATCTCCTTGATCTGGGTTCAAATGCCACCGGGCGCCCGACCAGGTCGGTGCCCGTGACATCCCGGGGGCCGCTGAGCTAAACTGCAGCTTGGCCCGCCAGGCAGACGGAGAATTACGAAAGAGGCGGCCAACAGTCCTTACGCCGCCCTTATCTTATTCTGATCCTTTGCCTATTGCCGTTACAGGGATTGCTGCCGATGGGAATTTATTGCTTCGGCGACTTCGAACTCAATGAGGAGTCCCGCGCCCTTCGCCTCGCCGGAAGCGAGATCGAGGTGCAGCCCCTGGTCTTCGATTTCTTCGCCGTCCTGCTGCGCCATAAGGAGCGCGCCTTGAGCAAGGACGAATTGCTTGAGAGGCTGTGGCCCGACGTGACGGTGACCGAGGCTTCGCTGCAGCGCGTCGCGAGCCTTGCCCGCGGCATCCTTCGCCAGGGCGGCATGGAGACGGCGCTGCGCAACCTGCCCCGCTTCGGCTACCGGATTTGCCTCGATCAGCCGGCCGCCTTGCAAACCAGGCCGGCGCCGGCTGATGGGGGCGGCAGGCCCTCGATCCCCGGCCTGCCAATTCTGTCGGCGCGGGCTGCCGTTGCAGCGAGGAAATGGCATGACGCCGCGGCCTCTTTCACGCAGGCGGATGCCGCCGACGAGCTGCTGACGGCCGATCTCGAGGAATGGGCGCTGGCGCTGGAATGCATGGGCCGGCCGGCCGAAGCCATTCCGCTTCTGGCGCGCGCGGTGACGGCTTACGGCGTGGCCGGCGAGCGACTGCGCGCGGCTTCCCCCGCAATCACCCTCGCCAGGATCCATCTCGAGAGAGGCGAGCTTGCCGTCGCCAAGGGCTGGCACAAGCGCGCCGCGCAGTTGATCGATACCGCTTCCGACAGCAGGGAGCACGGTCTCTGGTGCTGGATGGGGGCGCGCATCATGGGCGCGGAAGCCGAGCCGGAACAGGCGCTTGCGCTGGCTGAGCAAGCCTTCGCGGTCGGCAGGCACCTCGACGATCCGGTGGTGGAGTCGCTCGGCCTTATCTATCGCGGCTTCTTCAAGCTGTGTCTCGGTGAAACCAAAGCCGGGCAGGAGGATCAGGACCTTGCCGCCGCGCTCGGCCTGTCCAGCGATGTCGACCCGATCGTCGGCGGGATCCTCTACTGCAACATTCTGTGGGCTTGCCGGAATTTCGGCGACTGGTCGCGCGCCAACCAATGGACGCTCGGCTACGAAGATTGGTGCAGGGGACACGGGCTGGAAGACCTTTCGGGCTCGTGCCGGCTGCATCGCGCCGAAGTGCTCGGCGTTCATGGCACGCTGAAGGAGGCGGAAGCGCTTGTGCGCGCGGCACTCGACCAGCTCGCACTCGACGCGCCCTGGGCGACCGGCGACGCCTTGCGCGTGCTGGGCGACATTCACCTGGCGGCCGGAGAATTCACGGAAGCCGAAACGGCCTACCGCGCATCGCACGCAGCAGGCTGGGATCCGCAGCCCGGACTTGCGCTGCTGCAACTGGAGCAAGGGCAGGCGGAGGCCGCTTTCAGCGCTCTCGAACGTTCCCTGGTGGGCAATGGCTGGCCGACCTTGCAGCGGCGAGGCATGGTCCTCGCCACGCTCGCCAAGGTGGCGGCGCGGACCAATCGGCGCGAGCGGGCGAAGGAGGTGATCGCCGAATTGGAGACCCAGCCGCAGCGCTGGCCGATGGCCTCCATCCAGGCGCTGACCGCGGAAGCCAAAGCGGAGCTTTTCATGCAGGAAGAGCGCCCCGCCGAGGCTGCCCGGGAGCTGCAGATCGCATGCTCGCACTGGAACGAGATCGGCTCGCCGATCAATGTCGCTGACGCCCGGCTGTCGCTCGCGGCGCTGCTCATCAGGATGGGCGATCGTTCCGGCGCTGAGCTGGAGCTCGGCACCGCGCTCGCGATTGCGAAGAAAGTCGACTCTTCACGGCTCATGCGGCGCTGCGACGAGCTGAAGGGCCTGATTGCCGGGGCGCAGGCGGTAGCGGCGGGCAGCGTCTAGCTCTCACTTGAGGTCTGCTCGGCGCGGTGGCATGAGAGGGAAATCTCTCTCAAAGGTCCGGCATGAGCAGCGCAAAGCAAGTCATCGTCATCGGCGCCGGCATCATCGGCGCCTCGATCGCTTGGCATCTTATGAAAGCCGGCGCGCGGGTGACGGTGGTTTCGGAAAGCGGCGCCGGCGGTGTCGCCACGCCGAATTCCTTTGCCTGGATCAATGCAAGCTGGGGCAATCCGGAAACCTATTTCCGGCTGCGCATCCGCGCCATGGCCGAATGGAAACGGCTGGCGAACGACCTGCCCGGCCTGCCGGTCGCGTGGTGCGGCGGCCTGTGCTTCGACCTGCCCGCGGACAGGCTCGAGGCCTATGCGGCCGAGCATTCGTCCTGGGGCTATGGCATCGAACGGGTCGGGCGCGAACAGGCGGCGCGCATCGAGCCCAATTTGGCAGAGCTTCCCGAGTTTGCGCTTTATGTCGCGCAGGAAGGCGTGGCCGAGCCTGTGGCGACCACGAAGGCGCTGCTGGCCGACGCCGAACGGCGCGGCGCGCGGGTCGTCACGGGAACCGTCGACAGGCTGGCGCTGGTCAACGGCAAGGTCACGGGCGTCGTCGCTTCGGGCGAGATCATCGGCGCCGACGAGGTGGTGATCGCAGCGGGCGCCGGCGCTCCGGCGATCGCCACGACTGCAGGCATCAAGCTGCCGATCGAGACCCCGCCCGGCCTGATCGTGCATTCGCGACCGCACCCAAAGCTGCTCAACGGGCTGGTGCTGGCCGACAGACTGCATATGCGCCAAACCGCCGACGGCCGTATCATCGCCGGCTCGGATTTCGGCGGCGGCGATCCGGGCGAGAATCCGGAGGCCGCCGCGCAGGTGCTGTTCGCCGCGACGAAAGCGATGCTGCGCGACGCCAGCGGGCTGGAATTCGACTTCCACACGATCGGCTACCGTCCGACGCCGGTCGACGGTTTCCCGATCGTCAGCCGCGCGGAAGGCGTCGGCGGCCTCTACGTCGCCGTCACCCATTCCGGCATCACCCTGGCGCCGGCGATAGGCCTGTTTGCGGCCGGCGAAATCCTCGACGACGAGCGCGATGCGTTGCTTGAACCCTACGCGCTGTCGCGTTTCGCTCAGTAGCCAGGAGGCCGGTGAAACCCGCCGGTGAGCGACGCAATCGCGGCTGCAATGCCGAGCAGCCGCGCTTCCGACCATTTCCTGCCGACCAATTGAAGGCCGATCGGCAAGGCGTCGCGGTCCTGCCCACAAGGGAACGCGAGCGCCGGATGGCTGGAATAGTTGAACACCGCGCCATAGGCCGGCAGCATCCAGTAGCTCTCCTCTTTGCCGTTGACCTTGAGAGGGCTGCCCGGCTTGCAGTGCGGGAAGGCCGTGGTCATGGCGACCGGGCAGAGCAAGGCATCGCAGCTGTCAAAGAACCGCTCCCAGGCAAAGATCGACCGGTCGCGGCGGGCAAGCGCGGCGAACCAGCGCGACACCGGCGTCGGCTGCTCCGGCGGTTCCGGCTGCGCGGCTTCCAACATCATGCCGATCAATGCACCGCCTTCGGACAAATCGTCGTGCAGGTCGAGCTTCGGCAATTTCGCGTTCTCCACAACCGCGCCCGCCGAGGCCAGCTTCGCGGCCAGGCTTTCGACGGCGACACGGATTTCGGTGGCAACCGGGAAGCCCGGGAAAGATTCGGCCACGGCGATGCGCAACGACTTGAGTTCGAGTTTCGGCATCGGCTCAACCGGCACGGGCGCCAGGTCGGTGTCCGCGCGGTCCGGTCCCGCAATGATCCGATAGATCAGCGCCAGATCCTCGATGTTGCGAGCAAGCGGGCCAACACATGACATCAGCCGCACGCTGCGCGGCATGCCGCCCGGATCGGGAAAGGCGCCGGCCAGCGACACGCGATGTTCAGTCGGCTTCAAGCCATAGACGCCGCAGAAAGCAGCGGGCAAGCGTATGGAATCCTGCATGTCGGTGCCGACTTCGAACGGAGTCATGCCTGTCGCTACTGCCGCGGCCGCGCCACCGCTTGAGCCGCCGGCCGTGCGCGACGGATCCCAGGGATTGCGAGTGCGCCCGAACAGCGGGTTGTCGGACTGCCAGTCGCCCAGCATAGTGGCGACGTTGGTCTTGCCGACCAGTATGGCGCCGGCTGCTTTCAGCCTTTCAACCACAGGGCTGTCCTGCCTAGCCATGTAGTCAGCAAAAGGCGGGAAGCCGGCGGTGGTCCTGATGCCCGCCGTCTCGTGCGCATCCTTCAGCGTGAACGGCACCCCATGCAGCGGACCGAGCGTGTCGCCGCGCGCCGTTGCCGCATCGGCCAGCAGGGCACGTGCCCGCGCCTGTTCGCGATCGAAGATGACGACAGCGTTGACCGCCCCGTTGTGCCGGTCGATCTGGGCAAGCTGCGCATCGAGCGCCTCGATCGCCGAAATTTTTCGCTGGGCAATGGCTGCCGCGAGCTCGGCAGTCGACGAAAACCCGATATCCATATGCACACTCCGGCTGCTTGCCGCGCTTCGCCTTGAACATGGCGGATGAGGGCGCGGCTTCAAGCCGAATTCAGCATCCGAAGCTCGCGAGCGCTTGATCGAAATTGCGCCAAGTACCGATTTCCCTCACCCTGCGAGAGCCAACTGGACGGCCGCCGGCGCGAAAGGCTTGATGCTGGTGCTGTCGCGGGTCATGGTGACGAAACTCGACTGTGGAATCTCGTGCCAGGTCCGGCCGTCGCGATCGAACGGCTCGGAAACGATGCAGCGACCTACTCCCTTGGCGAAGGCGCCGGTATAAAGCGTCGGAGCATGCTCGTCGGTGGCGTAGCGAACGGCGTGAAGCGCCCGACCGTCGCTGAACGCAGCCGTCAACTTCAGCGACGGTTCGATGCCGGCACCGCGCGCAGCCTCAAGGACGCGACTGGTGGCGCGCGACACCGCACCTTGCGGGTCCTGCGCCAGGCCTTCGCCGATCATAAGCTGAAAGAACAGTTCGGAATCCGTGCTGCCTTCGATCTGGTCGAACAACGTATCGGAGAGGGAATTCTCGAGCGCGCGACGGATCTTCTCGAAGCCGCCGATCTGGCCGTTATGCATGAACGACCAGCGGCCCGAAACGAAGGGATGGCAGTTCGCGCGGCTGGTGACGCCGCCTGTCGAGGCGCGCACATGGGCCAGGAACAGGCCGGATTTTATCTGGTGTCCAAGGCTCCTGAGATTGGTATCGGACCAGGCCGGCAGGACATCGCGGTAAAGGCCGGGTTCCGGCCGGTCACCGTACCAGGCTACGCCGAAGCCGTCGGCATTGGTCGGCGATTTCGCCTCCTTCGCGCCATGGCTCTGAACGATCAGGGAATGGGAGGGTGCGGCGATGACGTCCTCGAGGAAGATCGCATCGCCGAGATAGGCTGCCCACCTGCACATTGTTTGATCCTCTGTCGATGCGTTCTGGGCGCGCGAATGGATTCGCGATCCGTCGAGCGCCACGGATGACAGGAGGAAGCCTGGGTGTCCTTACGCCGCGCTTACGTTTTGCTGATCTCTGCCTGCATCCGGCAGCCTGGATCTTGCTTCAGCCGACCAGCGCCAGCGGGGCCGCCGCCGGCGCGAACGGCCGGATGCCGGTGCCGTCCCTCGTCATGGTGACGAAGCTCGCCGGAGGTATAGCCCGCCACTCGCCGCCGTCGCGGTCGAAGGGTTCCGAGACGATGCAATGGCCCTCGCGCTTCGCGAAGGCGCCGGTATAAAGCGTCGGCGCATGGCCGTCGGTGGCATAGCGGACGGCGTACAGCGCCTCGCCATCCGAAAAGGCCGCCGTAAGTTTCAAGGAGGGCTCGATGCCGGCCCGGCGCGAGGCTTCGATGACGCGACCGGTTGCCCGCGAGACCGCGCCCTGCGGGTCGCTCGCCAGTCCCTGGTCGATCATCAAGAGGAAAAAGAGCTCGGAATCGGTGGTGCCATCGCGCTGGTCGAAGACTTCGTCGGAGAGCGAGTTCTCCAGCGCGCGGCGGATCCTTTCGAAACCGCCGATCTGGCCGTTATGCATGAACGACCAGCGGCCCGAGACGAAGGGATGGCAGTTCATGCGGCTGGTGGCGCCGCCGGTCGAAGCGCGCACATGGGCGAGGAACAGGCCCGACTTGATCTGCCGGCAGAGGCTCTTGAGGTTGGGATCGGACCATGCCGGCAGGATGTCGCGGTAGAGTCCGGGCTCGGGCCGGTCGCCATACCAGGCCAGACCAAAGCCGTCGCCATTGGTCGGCGACTTGGCTTCCTGGGCGCAGTGGCTCTGGGCGATCAGCGAATGGCAGGGCGCGGTGATGATGTCTTCGAGGAAGACCGCTTCACCAAGATAGGCCGCCCACCGGCACATCGCTTTCCACCATCTATCAGGCGCGGTCCAGGAGAGCCTTCGGCTCCTTCACCGCATGCGAGCCCCTGTTGTGCGTGCGCTCATAGAGCTCGCGAACGATTCGGCTGGCCGTAGTCTCGAACAGAAATGGCAAGAAAGCGTGAACGAGCGCGGCGCCCGCCGCCATCGACAGGCGCGAGCAGAACCAGGCGGCGAAAGCCATATGGCCGAAATAGGTCTCGCCGACCTTCTCCGGGTGAGCCGTGAACAGTGCCGTAAACCGTGTCGTCATGGTGATCCCTCCTGCCGGGATGAGTCCCGATAATGAGTATCGTGCCATACGGCTTTGGTTCATTGGTCCCAAATGGTCCTTGCTTTTCGATGTTTTGTGGGACATTCATCCCAACATGGCGACGGAAATCGATGAGATTGATCGAAGATTGCTGGCTGAGCTGCAACGCGACGGCACGCTGTCGGTCGACCAGCTGTCGGAGCGGGTGGCGCTTTCGCGCAATGCCTGTTGGCGGCGTGTCAAGCGGCTGGAGGAAGATGGCGTCATCACCGGCCGCGTCGCGCTGGTCGATGCCGACAAGCTTGGGCTTGGGCTGTCCGTCTTCATCCTGGTCCGCACCTCCAACCATGACCCGGACTGGTTGCAGAAATTCCGCGCGGCGGTTACCGGCTTTGCCGAGATCACCGGCGTCTACCGCATGTCGGGCGACCTCGACTATGTGCTGAGGGCCCGCGTCGCCGACGTGAAGGCCTATGACCGCCTCTACCAGCGGCTGATCGCCAAAGTGGCGCTGTCGGACGTCTCGGCCTCCTTCGTCATGGAGGAGATCAAGGAGACGACCGTGGTGCCGGTGGAACTGCGCTAGATAGGCCGAGGCCTCCGCGACTTCGTCATCCACGGGCGGAGCGGGAGCGAAGCGGACGCGGAGACCCGAGGATCCATTCCGTTACCTCGATCAGAGACTGCGGCGGAGCAGAATTCTGCACCGTTGCGACGCTTTGAGGTCACGGAATGGATCCTCGGGTCTGCGCCGCGTCGCTTCGCTCCTTGCTCCGCCCGTGGATGACGAAGTGACGAGTGTTTTCGCCAATCGCCAAAGTAGACCGCGAGGCCATAGTCACGCCAGAAAGAAAGCCGTTGATAGTATGGCGGGCGAGTTGACCGAATCGCCGCACGCGCCGATAGGATCGATTTCATGCGCACGGCTGTCCATTCTTCCTCCGTCATCGGCCCCACCGTCGGTTTCGTCAGGCTTCCGCATGGCGAAGGCCTGCCTCTACCTGCCTATGAGAGCTCGGGCGCCGCCGGCATAGATTTGCGCGCCGCGGTGCCGGAGGACCGGCCGCTGCTCATCCTGCCAGGAAAACGCGCGCTGGTGCCGACCGGGCTCGTCCTGGAAATCCCGGAAGGCATGGAAGGCCAGGTGCGGCCGCGCTCGGGCCTTGCCTTCAAGCATGGGCTCACCGTCCTCAATACGCCCGGCACCGTCGACAGCGACTATCGCGGCGAGGTGAAGGTGCTGCTGGTCAATCTCGGCGACGAGGATTTCTCGGTGACGCGCGGCATGCGCATTGCCCAGATCGTTTTCGCGGCCGTGACCCAGGTTGCGGTCGAGGAAAGAGCATTGGCCGGCGGCACGGCGCGCGGCGCAGGCGGCTTCGGGTCGACCGGCACCGCTTGAATGGCAATCCCCAAGCTCGTTATTTTCGACTGCGACGGTGTCCTGGTCGACACCGAGAACCTTGCCAACAGGCGCCTCGCCGAATGGCTGACCGTCGCCGGGTTTACGACCACCTTCGAATATTGCCGCAAGAACTTCTCCGGCCGCAGCATGGCCTCGGTGCAGAAGGAGATCGAAGAGACGACCGAGGTGCGGCTCGGCGCCGACTTCGTCGAGCGCTGGAATGCCGGCCTGCCGGACCTTTTTTCAGACGGGGTCGAAGCGATCCCTTATGTGCGCGACTTCATCGATAAGGTGCGGGCCGCGGGCATCGCCTATTGCGTCGCCTCCTCGGCGCGCGTCGCGAAGATGCACATCACGCTGGGCCAGACCGGGCTGTTGCCGCTGTTCGAGCATGCGATGTTCTCGTCCACCATGGTCAGCCGAGGCAAGCCGTTCCCGGATCTCTTTCTGCATGCGGCAAGGACGATGGGCTTCGCGCCGGCCGACTGCATCGTCATCGAGGACAGCGTCGCCGGTACCCAGGCCGGCATTGCCGCCGGCATGCGGGTGTTCTCCTATTACGCCGATCCGCTCTCCGATCGCGATGGCCTGGCGGCGGCCGGCGGCATATTGTTCGACGATATGCGCGACCTTGCCGGGCTCGTGCCGATCCGCTGATCGCACCCGGCTGCGCATCGCAACGCGCCGTGCTAGCGTGAGCGCATCCGAGGGGGCGCGGCCGGTGATTTCCACCTTATGCCGTTTCATATTTGCATGCCTGCTGCTGCCATGCGTGTGCGCGGCCGCGATGGCGCAGGCCGTCAGCTTTCCGGAACTGAACAGCGCCGTTCCCGGGCACCAGGACGTCACCTATTTCGACCTCGCCAAAATGATCGTGCCCGATCTCAAGTCCGGCGGCGACGGTTTCTACACAGGCGGCGCACCGATCGAGATGCGCGACATCCTCGGCGGCGACGACGGCGGATCGCCGCCCGAGGCCGTCAACCTGCCGAATGCGGCGGTGCTGGCCATCAAGGCCGGCGGCAAGGACCGGCTGGCGATGCTTCTCGACCTCGGCCAGGCGCAGGATAGCGCCGAAGGATTTGCCGCGCTGGCGCTCTACGATCTCACCGGCAAGCCGAGGCTGCTCGACGCCGTCAATGTCGGAACCGACCGGAGCACCTATTTTCGCGATCCAGGAAAACTCCCGATCGGTGCGGGCGACGACGCGCTCATCACCATGAGCACACATTTCAATTCGAACCAGGGCTATGTCGGCACGATCCTGATCCTGGTCCGCGACGACCGCTTCGAGCCTATCGACCAGATCAACACGTTCGACGAGAATGTCTGCGCCTACAAGCGCACGCAGGACCTGTCCTTCCGGACGCTCGGCGGCGACAAACCCTACGCCGCGATCAAAGTGACGGTGACCGATGCCACCAAGCCGAGCGGCGAGAGTTGCGAGGAGCCGGCGCCCAAGGCGGTCTCGCACGACATTTCCGTCACCTATCGCTGGAATAAAGCCAGATCGCGTTACGTAAGGAATTCCGACGCTTTCGAGAAATTGTCAGCAGAAAACGCCAAACGTTTCTGAGCCGGAAGCATTCGTTTGCCCGGTTCAAGCGGCCGCTATAAATTCCCCGCACGACCCAACTCATGATTGAGGACCTGCCATGGACGACAAGGGCAAGATTTTTCGCGATCTGCACGCCTCCACCTTCGTCATGCCCAATCCCTGGGACATAGGCACGACAAAGCTTCTTTCTTCGTTCGGCTTCAAGGCGCTGGCGACGACCAGCGCCGGCTTCGCCTTCTCGCGCGGCCTGCCGGACGGCGCCGTGACCTTCGAAGCCATGATCCATCATTGCCGCGAGGTGACGGCCGCGACGGAGCTGCCGGTTTCGGCCGATCTGGAGCGCGGCAAGGGGGACAGCCCAGAACAGGCGGCCGAAACCATCTTCGCGGCCGAAGCCGCCGGTCTCGCCGGCTGCTCGATCGAGGACCACACTGGCGACCCTGGCAATCCGATCTACGATTTCTCGCTAGCGACGGAGCGCGTCGCTGCCGCCGTCGAGGCGGCCCGGGCGCTCAAGCACGATTTCGTCTTCACCGCGCGGGCCGAGAATTTCCTGTGGGGCAAGACAGACCTCGACGACACCATCAAGCGGCTTCAGGCTTTCGAGAAAGCCGGCGCGGACGTGCTCTACGCGCCGGGCATCGGCGACGTCGAAATGGTGCGCACGATCTGCTCGTCGGTAACCCGGCCGGTCAATGTGATGGCCCGACCCGGCTTCACCATTGCCGACCTTGCCACGGCCGGAGCCAAGCGTATCTCGCTCGGACCGTGGCTGACCAATTTCGCCTATGGCATGCTGGAGACCGCGGCGCGCGAAATCCAGCAGGACGGCACCTTCGGCTTCGCCCGGGCGGCGATGCCGTTCGGCAAGCTGCAGGCGCTGTTCCGCGGCGGCACCGATTAAAGCAGTTCCCGCGCCGAAACCGCCTTGTGCAGGTGCACCATCATGGCAGCCGCGAAAAGCGGCGTCAGAAGGTTGAGCAGCGGCACGGCAAGAAACATGGCGATGACCAGTCCGGCCAGGAACACCGTGCCGGCATGTTTGCGGCGCAACGCCTTGGCCTCTGGCTCGGGACGAAACCGCATGGCGGCGAATTCGAAGAATTCGCGGCCCAGCAGATAGCCGTTGACGATGAAGAACGCGGCAATGTTGATGCCCGGCACCAGCAACAGCAGCAGCGCGACGATGTTGCCAAGGACGACCACGCCGAAGAATTTGACGGCCAGCGCAAGCGAATGCAGCGCAGGCACGGCGCGGCCGGGCGGATCGTTGGGGTAGTCGGTACGTTCGACCACTTCGGCGACATCGTCGAGGAACAGGCCGGCGACGATTGCGGTCACCGGCGCGATGAGCAAGGCCAAGCCCACAGCCAGAACGATGCCGGCAATGATGCCGCCCAGCCACCCGGCCCAGGACGGCAGGCCTGGAAGCAGCGTTTGCAGCCATGGCCAGGCCAGCCATTCGAGCAGGCTCTCCAAACCGACCCAGAGCGCCAGCAGAGCGAGCAGCGTCAGCCCCAGCGTCTTTAGAAAGACGGAGCGGAATTCGGGAGAGAACAACCGGCTGGCGGCAGCGCGGGCGGCGTCGAGGATCACAGCGTCTTCAATCCCTCATTGAAAAAGACGCTTCGCAGATAAGCAGGCTGGATGCCAGGCGCAATTATTGCGCAAGCCTGGCCTGTCTGGCCGGAATGGTCATCGCCGCGACGCCGGCGACGACGAAGGCCATGCCGAGCCAGGCCGCCGGCCCGAGGCTTTCGCCGAGGAAGACGGCGCCGATGCCGACGCCGATCGGCACGCGCAGATAGGCCTGCGAGGTGGTGCCGACCGAGCCCAGCGTGTGGATGAGGCGGAAATAGATGACGAAGGCCAGCGCCGTCGAGAAGACCGACAGGCCGAGCAGGGCCAGGATCGATGCGCCCGACGGCGCAAGCGTCCATGGCCGGTCGACAACCAGGCTCAGCGGCACAAGGATGGCGGCGCCGCAAAGCATCGAACCCGCGGCGGGTATCATCGGATCGAGGCCCTTGAAGCCGCGGCCGAAGATCGCCGCGCCGGCATAGGAGACCGTCGCGATGACGATCGCAAGCTGCGCCCACAATTGATGGCCAAGCCCGCCAAGCGCCTGCGTGCCGATGATGAGACAGATGCCGACGATGCCGGCGCCGACGCCGAGCAGCTTGCGCGCCGTTACGGGCTCATGGCGCGTGATCAATGCCGTCAGCAGGAAGGTGAAGATCGGCGACGTCGAATTGAGGATGGTGGCGAGGCCGGCATCGACCGAGCGCTCGGCGGCGGCGATCAGCGTGAACGGCACGACGCTGTTGAGACAGGCCTGGAAGGTGAACCGGCGCCATACTGCCGCATCGGCCGGCATGGCAAGGCCGCGCCAGCGGATGATGATGAAGAGAATGCCTCCGGCGATCAAGGTCCGGGCGGCGATGAAGGTCACAGGCGGGATCGTCTCGACGCCGATCTTGATGAATGTGTAGGAAGCGCCCCACAGCACCGCCAGGACGCCGAGCAGCGCCAGTTCGGTGGACATTTCGCTCTTCTGGGACATTTCTGCGCCTTCTGCTGCGGGAACGATCCGCTTTGTTGTTACGCAATTGCTGACGGAATACCGCCACTCACTTTTCCTGGAATTGCTTCTAGCCCATGGCGGCGCGGAAATGTTTCGATCGCCGCGAAACCATAGCGGCGAAGGCCGCGGTCGATATGGGCCAGTTCGACACGAACGCTGCCGCAGCCGGCGCTTCGCAAACAATGGCGATTTTCGGGGTAGGCAAAGCAATGCCAAGTCGCTAGACCCGCGCCCGGCCGGCATGCCAGATAGCCGGGCAGCCCTTGGCGGAGATTTTGATGCCGGAATATGACGTGCTTTGCATCGGCAATGCCATTGTCGACATCATCGCGCAGTGCGACGAAGCTTTTCTCGAGACCAACGGCATCATCAAGGGCGCGATGAACCTCATCGACGCCAGGCGCGCCGAACTGCTCTACAGCCGCATGGGTCCGGCGATCGAGGCTTCCGGCGGCAGCGCCGGCAACACCGCGGCCGGCGTCGCCAGCCTCGGCGGACGGGCCGCTTTCTTCGGCAAGGTGTCGAACGACGCGCTGGGCGAGATCTACACCCATGACATCCACGCCCAGGGCGTGGCCTTCGATACCGCACCGCTCAAGGGCGAACCGCCGACGGCGCGCTCGATGATCTTCGTCACGCCCGACGGCGAGCGTTCGATGAACACCTATCTCGGCGCCTGCGTCGAGCTTGGCCCCGAGGATGTCGAGGCCGACAAGGCCGCCGGCGCCAAGGTGACTTATTTCGAAGGCTATCTGTGGGATCCGCCGCGCGCCAAGGAAGCCATCCGGCAGACGGCGAAGCTGGCGCATGCGGCGGGCCGCGAAGTGTCGATGACGCTGTCGGATTCCTTCTGCGTCGACCGCTACCGCGACGAGTTTCTCGAGCTGATGCGTTCGGGCACCGTCGACATCGTCTTTGCCAACAGCCACGAGATCAAGTCGCTCTACCAGACCGCCTCCTTCGAGGAGGCGCTCGCCGCCATCCGCAAGGATTGCAGAATAGCCGCCGTCACTCGTTCTGAAAAAGGTTCGGTCATCGTGCGCGGCGACGAGACCGTCGTCATCCAGGCGACGAAGATCAAGGAGCTGGTCGACACGACCGGCGCCGGCGATCTCTACGCTGCCGGCTTTCTCTACGGCTACACGACCGGCCGCAGCCTCAAGGACTGCGGCGATCTCGGCTCGCTGTCGGCCGGGCTGGTGATCCAGCAGATCGGCCCGCGCCCGCGCCAGAATCTGCGTCGCGAAGCCGAGCAAGTGGGGCTGCTTTAGAGCTGCCCAATAAGTACCGTTGCGTTACCGCCAACAGGGTCAAAACCGGCTTCTCTGTCGCGCCCCTGTCATAGAGCGCTCCTACACGCAAACTGAGGCGTACTGCGACTGACATTGCGGCACGCCAAACCAGGGGTGTGAAGATGCGTGCCAGCAACCTGCCGGGCCGCGGCGTTCGTTGCCGCCGCAGTTTTTGCTTTCCGCAATAAGAATTTCAGCATCGGCCGGCGCCTGGGAGGAGCGCGGGCCGCAAGACAGATTCATGACCAGATTCCAGAACTCGTCCGACGGGATTTCACAAGAGGCGTTGGCAGGCCTGGTCGCCGAGGCGGTGCAGCAGGCCTTGATGCAGCAGGGCGTCCTGCTTGACACCGAGGCGCTGACTTCAGCCGGCAAGATTGCCGGCCATGTGGCCGCTGCCCTTCCCTTCCTGCCATCTGAGCAGCGCCTTGCAATCGATTCCTTCAAGGGCGATTGGACCGGCCTTGCCTCCGATTTTCTGCGCGAAATTGCGAAAAAGATAGCGAACAGGGATTCGACCTTCCCCGACCGCAGCTTCGAGACCCCGCCGAAACCGGAAGCAGGAAGGCCGATTGCACCGCATATCGCCGAGCGCGCCGCGGATCTCCAGTCGATGCTGATCGAGGATTGGGCCGGCGAAGTCGCCGGCTCCACCTATCTCGAGGACAAGCTCCGTATCCCGCGGTCGACGCTGCATCGCTGGCAAAGGCGCGGCGAGGTCGTTGCGCTGCGCAAGGGCGGCCGCAAGCATGTCTTCCCATTGGCCCAGTTCGTCGACGGCAGGCCGGTTCCGGGGATCAGCGGCGTGCTTTCGGCGATCGCCAATCCGAGGCTTGCCTGGTTTTGGCTGACCCGACCCTCGCCCCAGCTCGACGGCCGCATCCCCATCGAGATGTTACGGGAAGACATGGTCGAGGACGTCATCCGCGCCGCCCGCGCGTTATCCTGACTCCTGTTGCGCGAAGTCTTTTTTTCTATGTTTCTCGGCTTCTTAGAAATTTATCCGGCAAATCGTCCGTCATAAAGCTGTAACAATCGGCACATTTGGCACATTTTTCAGGTTATCCTACGTTCCGATTGTACTTATTGTTCAGAATGTCCCATCTTTACATTTATGTGACGTGATATTTGCGCAACAAGACTTCCACAAGAGCTCAAAAAGCAGCCTTTCCGGCACAATCCCTGTTGTGTGAGGCCAACGATTAGGCCATGTCCGAGGCGAAGAAGCGGCGCCGGTGCGCGCGCTTTTTCAACGATGGGGACGGGGGTGGCAAAGCCGAACGGCACGTCAGGCCTGTCTTGAACCTTTGACTGGAGATTCAAGAAAATGAACATCAAGAGCCTTCTACTCGGCTCCGCTGCGGCTCTGATCGCAGTTTCGGGCGCCCGCGCCGCCGACGCGGTCACCGTAGCCGAGCCGGAACCGGCCGAATACGTGAAGATCTGCGACGTCTATGGCGCCGGCTATTTCTACATCCCCGGCACCGAGACCTGCCTGCGCGTCGGCGGCTACATCCGCTATGACGCCGGCTTCGGCGACGTCGGCACTTTCGACGGTGCCAAGGACATCGATCGGCAAGACGGCGGCGAAAACAAAACCTGGAGGAAAAACGCCCGTTTCAACCTGAAGACCTGGACCGGCCAGGAGACCGAACTCGGCACGTTGAAGACCTACACCGAGACCCGCTTCAACTTCGGCAATGGCGCCGGCGTGAATGGTGCTGGCTTTGCCATCGACAATCCGGCTGCCAACAAGTCGGTTACACTGAACTTCGCCTGGATCCAGCTCGGCGGCCTCCGCGTCGGTAAGGACGAAACGCCGTACGACCAGTTCATCGGCTATGCCGGCAATGTCATCCAAGACACGATCATTCCCTATGGCATTAAGGACACCAACGTCGTCAGCTACTATTTCGACGCCGGCAGCGGTTTCTCGGGCGTGATTTCGCTCGAAGAAGGCTCTGACACCACTGGCGCCACCGCCATTCATGGCACCATTGACAGCTACGTTCCCAACGTCGTCGGCGGCTTGAAGTACAAGGGCGACTGGGGCGCGATCACCGGGGTCGTCGCTTATGACAGCTCCTATGAGGAAGTTGCCGGCAAGGTTCGCCTCGACGTGAACGTCACCAAGGAACTGTCGCTGTTCATCATGGGCGGCTACGGCACCGACGACAATTTCAACGACGCCAGTTGGGCTATCCCGGCGCGTGGCCGCGGCTTCTACAAGCCGTGGGGCGGCAACTGGGCTGTCTGGGGTGGCGGCACCTACAAATTCAACGAAAAGACCGCCTTCAACCTCCAGGTTTCGGCTGACGACGCCAAGAACGCCGTCGTTGCGGCAAACGTAGCCTATACGATCGTTCCCGGCTTCACGATCACGACCGAAGTCGACTATGTCCACGACGGCAAGTTCGGCGACGCCGACGATTTCAACTGGACCAGGGCCGACAAGAAGAACAGCGTCGGCGGCATCGTTCGTTTCCAGCGTAACTTCTGATCGAACGCAAAGATCACAAAGGAAGGCCCGCGGCACCGCCGCGGGCCTTTTGCTTTGGCTCAGGCAAACGAAGCGGCAGCGCCGCTACCTCGTCAATTCCCAGCCGTATAGGCGGCGATCGCCGCCATGTTGACGATGTCTGAGTCCTTGGCATTGAGCGAGACGATCTGGACCGGCTTGTTGAGGCCGACCAGCAGCGGGCCGATGACGGTCGAGCCGCCGAGCTCCTGCAGCATCTTGGTCGAGATCGAGGCCGAGTGGAAGGCGGGCATCACGAGCACGTTGGCCGGGCCGGTCAAGCGGATGAACGGATATTGCGCCATGGCGCGCGGGTTCAGCGCCACGTCGGCGGCCATCTCGCCGTCATACTCGAAATCGACGCGGCGCTTGTCGAGGATGCGCACCGCTTCCTGCACGCGCTCGGAACGTTCGCCCTGCGGATGGCCAAAGGTGGAATAGGCGAGCATGGCAAGCCTCGGCTCGTAGCCCATGCGGCGGGCAAAACCAGCCGCCTCCTCGGCGATGTCGGCGATCTGCTCGGCGTTCGGCATGTCGTGCACGGCGGTGTCGGCGACGAGCACGGTGCGGCCGCGCGCCAGCACGATCGAGACGCCGATGACGCGGTGCCCCGGCTTGGCGTCGATGATGCGGCGCACGTCATCGAGCGCGGTGGAATAGTTGCGGGTCACACCCGTGACGATGCCATCGGCGTCGCCCAGCGCCACCATGCAGGCGGCGAAATGGTTGCGGTCGTTGTTGATCAGCCGCTGGCAGTCGCGGAACAGGAAACCCTTCCGCTGCATGCGCTCGTAAAGATAGTCGGTGTAGATGCCGTTGCGCCGCGACAGCCTGGCATTGATGATCTCGATGCCCGGCTTGTTGAGGTCGATGCCGGCATTGCGGGCATTGTCCTTGATGACGTCGTCGCGGCCGAGCAGGATCGCCGTGCCGAGCCTCTGGTTCACATAGGAGACGGCGGCGCGCATCACCTGCTCCTCCTCGCCCTCGGCAAAGACGATGCGCTTGGGCTGGCGGCGCACACGGTCGTAGATGCGCTGCAAGGTCGAGGCGATCGGGTCGCGGCGGGCGGACAGTTCCTGCGCATAGCGGTCGAGATCGAGGATCGGCTTGCGGGCGACGCCGGATTCCATCGCCGCCTTGGCCACCGCCAGCGGGATCGCCGAGATCAGGCGCGGATCGAATGGCACCGGAATGATGTAGTTGGGGCCGAATTTCGGCCGGTTGCCCTGATAGGCGGCGGCGACGTCGTCCGGCACGTCCTGGCGCGCCAGCTCGGCAAGCCCCCTGGCGGCCGCGATCTTCATCTCGTCGTTGATGGTGGTGGCGCGCACATCCAGCGCGCCGCGGAAGATATAGGGGAAGCCCAGAACATTGTTGACCTGGTTGGGGTAGTCGGAGCGGCCGGTGGCCATGATGGCGTCGGTGCGGATCTCGGCCACCTCCTCCGGCGTGATCTCCGGATCGGGATTGGCCATGGCGAAGATGATCGGGTTCTTGGCCATCGACTGCACCATGGCGGTGGTGAGCGCGCCCTTGGCGGACAGGCCAAGGAAGACGTCGGCGCCGTCCAGCGCTTCGGCCAGGCTGCGCGCCTCGGTCTTGACCGCATGCGCCGACTTCCACTGGTTCATGCCTTCGGTGCGGCCCTGGAAGACCACGCCCTTGGTGTCGCACAGGATGATGTTTTCCGGCGAAAAACCCATCGCCTTCATCAATTCGATGCAGGCGATGCCGGCGGCGCCCGCGCCGTTGCAGACCATTTTTGTGGTCTTCATGTCGCGGCCGGTGATCTCCAGCGCGTTGATCAGCCCGGCGGCCGAGATAATTGCCGTGCCATGCTGATCGTCATGGAAGACGGGAATGTCCATCAGCTCGCGCAGCCGCTGCTCGATGATGAAGCACTCGGGCGCCTTGATGTCCTCGAGATTGATGCCGCCGAAGGAAGGCCCGAGGAAGCGCACGCAATTGATGAACTCGTCGGCGTCCTCGGTCGCCACTTCGAGGTCGATCGAATCGACATCGGCGAAGCGCTTGAACAGCACCGCCTTGCCTTCCATCACCGGCTTCGAGGCCAGCGCGCCGAGATTGCCGAGACCGAGGATGGCGGTGCCGTTGGAGATGACGGCGACCATGTTGCCGCGCGCCGTATAGTCGAAGGCGCGGCTCGGATCCTCGGCGATGGCGCGCACGGGAACGGCGACGCCCGGGGAATAGGCGAGGCTCAGATCGCGTTGCGTCGCCATCGGCTTGGTGGCGACGATCTCCAGCTTGCCGGGCCGTCCCATGGCGTGGAACTCCAGCGCCTCCTCGGGGCTGACGGAGGGGCCGCTGCTTTCCGTTTTCCTGGCCATGTTGCTGACGCTTCTCCCACCATTTCGCGCTCTTGAGGCGCATTGTTTTGAATTACCCGCTTAAGGGTACACGCCGCCGCTGTAAACCGCCAAGCGATCCAGCGATTTTGTTCCTCCGTTGGCAGAGACAAGCTGTCAAATCTTGCCCGATGAGATCGCGGCAATCTCGCGCAGGTGCTCGCGTACCGGGGCCCACCGCGTCAGCCCCGAGGTGCCGGCGAACGGCCATTCGGAGAAAGGCGGATCGTTGCTTCCCATGCGCTGCTTAAGCGCCGAGAGATAGGCCATCAGTTCCAGCCGTTGCGCCCGCACCCTTTCCAGCGTGCGGCCACGAATCTCCTCGCGCGGGATGGCGCGGTCGCGAAGTCGCTCGACCGCGCGGCGGATTGCGGCCGGCTCCGGCTCGGCGATAAGGCAATAGTCCGGATCGAAATAGACATCGCGGCCGCCGATGCTCGGCGTCGAGACGATCGGCAGGCCGGCCAGCAGATACTCCATGCTGGAATACATCGCCCCTTCCACCGCCGACAGGCAGAGCCCGACCGCGGCCCGGTTGTAGACGCGGTTGACCTCGTAAGGCGGCATCCGCCCGGGCAGGCCGTCAAGGAGGGGATTGGCGATGCTGTGAAGCGGCGATTGCGCCTGCAGCCGGCGGATGAAGGCGCGGTCGCCGGCCGGCGGCAATTCGCCGATCGAGGACGTCACATGGACCAGTCTTTCGATCTCGAAGGCGAGGTGGTGCCGCTTGGTGTGCGAGATGCGGCCATTGTAGACGGCATCGTACTCGACCGGCACGTCCGGCAGCGGCCGGAAGACGTCTTCCGAAATCATCAGATTGTGATTGGAGAAGATCGCTGTGCCGCCAACGCCTGCAATCAGACGGCGCTCTTCCTCTGTGTTGCAGAGGAAGATCAGGTCATGGTGGGGGCAGACCGCGGCGAACCACGCGAGATCCTTGCGTATCTGCTCGACGACGGTGGGCCTCTCCAGCGTCCAGTTCGGCATCAGAAGGAAGGTAGCGCGCGCTGACACCATGCGCCGGCAGAGGGCAGCGAGTGCGTAAAGCGGGCGCCGGCCGCCGACAGGTATGTAGAGGATCAACGGATCGCGACTGAAGATATGGACGGGTATGTCGATGCCGCCGTCGAGGCCGGAGAGCGGCCCGCGTGTCGGCAGGATGAAGGGAAACCGTGTCCGCACCCACGCCTTGATTTTGGTTCTGGTGCGGTTGGCACGGTTGGTGGCAAGAAGCCGCACACGCCTGAGCGGCGAGCCGACCGGGCCGACCATCTCCTCGAACGTCTCGTGTCCGTCCTTCTTCATTGCCCCACTATCTTCTCCTGATCCCGAACGATCCATATGTCGGCCGCCGGCATGAGGCAACACGCCCTACGCGTCCGTCCTGCCGATGGCAGCAACGGCCCACTCGTCCCCCGTTTTTGCAACCGCCGGCATTAAACCGCCCGCTCACATCTGCTAGCGTGCCGGGATGGATATGCGTACCCCGGAAGAACACAACGCCACGGCGGCACCGGCACAGTTTGTCACGGCCGGCGTCACGCCGATGATGGAGCAATTCATCGAGATCAAGGCGGCGAACCCGGATTCGCTGCTGTTCTACCGCATGGGCGATTTCTACGAGCTGTTCTTCGACGACGCGGAGAAGGCGAGTCAGGCGCTTGGCATCGTCTTGACCAAGCGGGGCAAGCACCAGGGCAATGACATACCGATGTGCGGCGTGCCGGTGCATGCGGCGGACGACTATCTGCAGAAGCTGATCGCGCAAGGCTTTCGCGTTGCCGTGTGCGAGCAGATCGAGGATCCGGCCGAAGCCAAGAAACGCGGCTCCAAATCGGTGGTGCGCCGCGACGTGGTGCGGCTGGTCACGCCAGGCACCATCACCGAGGACAAGCTGCTCGCGCCCTCGGAATCGAGCTTCCTGATGGCGCTTGGCCGCGTGAAGGGGGGCGCGACCAGCCAAGCCGGCTTCGCGCTGGCCTGGATCGACATTTCGACAGGCGCTTTCCGCGTTGCCGAGACGAGCGTCGAGCGGCTGCTTGCCGACATCTTCCGCGTCGACCCGCGCGAGCTGATCGTCGCCGAGCCGGTTTTCCATGATCCGGAGCTCAGGCCCGTGTTCGACGTGCTGGGCCGCGTCGCCAATCCACAGCCGCCGTCGCTGTTCGATTCGGCCTCAGCCACCGGACGCATCGCGCGCTTCTTCGAGGTCGCGACGCCGGACAGTTTCGGCACATTCTCGCGCGCCGAGTTATCGGCGATCTCGGGCGCCATCGCCTATGTCGAAAAAACGCAAAAAGCCGAACGTCCGCCGCTGTCGCGGCCCGAGCGCGAGGAGCAGGGCTCGACGCTGTTCATCGATCCGGCGACGCGCGCCAACCTGGAACTGCTGCGCACGCTGTCCGGCAGCCGCGACGGCTCGCTGTTCAAGGCGATCGACCGCACTGTGACGGGGGGCGGCGCGCGACTGCTCGCCGACCGGCTGATGGCGCCATTGACCGATCCAACAGCAATCGCGGCCAGGCTGGATTCGGTGTCGTTCTTCCGTTCCGAGATGCGGCTCTGCCAGGGCCTGCGGGCGAGCCTCAAAAGCGTCGCCGACATGCCGCGCGCGCTGTCCAGGCTGGCGCTCAACCGCGGCGGACCGCGCGACCTGGGCGCGCTGCGCGCCGGCTTCGAGGCGGCCGGCGCGATCGCCGAATTGTTCGCGGCGGCCGATCTGCCCGCCGAGCTCGCTGCGGCATTGGCCGCGATCAAGGCCTTGCCCGAGGCGCTTGCCCGCCACCTCAGCGAAGCGCTCGACGACGAGCTGCCGCTGATCAAGCGCGACGGCAGCTTCGTGCGGTCGAGCTACAATGCCGAGCTCGACGAGATGCGGGCGCTGCGCGACGAATCGCGAAAGGTGATCGCCGGGCTGGAGCGCTCGCTGATCGAAGAGACCGGCATCCGCTCGCTGAAGATCCGGCACAACAATGTGCTCGGCTATTACATCGAGGTGACGGCCAATCACCATTCGATCATGACCGGCAGCGATGCCGCCAAGGCGCGCTTCATTCATCGCCAGACCATGGCCAACGCCATGCGCTTCACCACGACCGAGCTGGCGGAGCTGGAATCGAAGATCGCCAACGCCGCCGACCGGGCGCTAAGCATCGAGCTCGCCGCTTTCGACCGGCTGACCGCGGAAGTGGTGGGCGAGGCCGAACGGATCCGCGCCGGCGCCGACGCGCTTGCGGCTCTGGATGTTTCGTCGGCGCTGGCATTGCTTTCCGAAAGCGAGGGCTGGTGCCGGCCGCTGGTGGATTCGAGCCTCGCCTTCGAAATTGCCGGCGGGCGCCACCCTGTGGTCGAGCAGGCGCTCAGGCGTTCCGGCGATGGCCCGTTCGTCGCCAATGATTGCGATCTGTCGCCTCAGGGCGGCGCCAAGGCCGGCGCGATCTGGCTGCTCACAGGCCCGAATATGGGCGGCAAATCGACGTTCCTCAGGCAGAACGCGCTGATAGCCATCCTTGCCCAGACCGGTTCCTTCGTGCCGGCGCAAAGCGCCCATATCGGCGTGGTCGACCGGCTGTTCTCGCGCGTCGGCGCCTCGGACGACCTGGCGCGCGGCCGCTCGACCTTCATGGTCGAGATGGTCGAGACGGCGGCGATCCTCAACCAGGCCGGCGAGCGGGCGCTGGTCATCCTCGACGAGATCGGCCGCGGCACGGCAACTTTCGACGGCCTGTCGATCGCCTGGGCGGCGGTCGAATATCTGCATGAGAAGAACCGCTGCCGGGCGATTTTTGCCACGCATTTCCATGAGATGACGGCGCTGGCGGGCAAGCTCCCCCGGCTTCACAACGTCACCATGCGGGTGAAGGAATGGGAAGGCGACGTCGTCTTTCTGCACGAGGTCGGCAAGGGCGCGGCCGACCGCTCCTACGGCGTGCAGGTGGCGCGGCTCGCCGGCCTGCCGGAAGCCGTCGTCGCCCGCGCCAAGGAAGTGCTGCACCAGCTCGAAGAGGGCGAAGTCTCGGGCAAGACCAATCGGCTGGTCGACGATCTGCCGCTGTTTTCGGTGGCGGTGAAACGCGAAGCGCCGAAACCCGCCAAAAGCGATGCGCTGGGCGAAGCGCTCGGCGCGATCAATCCGGACGAGATGACGCCGCGCGAGGCGCTGGAGGCGCTCTACCGGCTGAAGGGGCTGGCAACGAAGCAGTAGAACCAGGCGTGGCCTTGACTGATTGTACCGGTCGGTACAATGTCGGTTATCGACGATTGGAACCGACAGGAGATTTCATGAGCCGTCCGCCATTGCCGCCCTTCACGGCCGAGACAGCGGCGCAAAAGGCGCGCCTCGCCGAGGATGCATGGAACAGCCGCGACCCGGAACGGGTCTCGCTCGCCTATACCGAGGACAGCAGATGGCGCAACCGGGCCGAGTTCATCTCGGGTCGCGGCGAGATCGTCGATTTCCTCAAGCGCAAATGGGCGCGCGAGCTGGATTATCGCCTGATCAAGGAGGTCTGGACCTGGAATGAAAACCGCATCGCGGTGCGCTTCGCCTATGAATGGCGCGACGGCAGCGGCCACTGGTTCCGCTCCTACGGCAACGAGAACTGGGAATTCGACGAGGCCGGGCTGATGCGCCGGCGCGTGGCGAGCATCAACGACCTGCCGATCGCGGAGCGCGAGCGGAAATACCACTGGCCGCTCGGCCGCCGGCCGGACGACCATCCCGGCCTTTCGGAACTCGGGCTTTAGAGCATGACCCCAAAAAGTGTGTAGCGGTTTTGGAAAAGATCATGCTCGAACAAGAACACTAAGCATGCGGCGCATCGCTCCGGACCACGACCAGTTGCTGGCGATCGTGGCCGAGGTTTTCCGCGAGCACGGCTATGAGGGCGCCAGCCTGGCCCTGATCGGCGAGGCGGCGGGGCTCGGCAAGGGAAGCCTCTATCACTTCTTTCCCGGCGGCAAGGAAGAGATGGCGAGAGCCGTCATTGCCCATATCGACGGCTGGTTCGAGGACAATGTATTTGCGCCGCTATGCGACGGCGCCGATCCGTCGGCCGGGATCGAGCAGATGCTCGCAGCGACGGACAGCTACTTCCGCTCGGGGCGCCGGGTCTGTCTCATCGGCGCCTTCGCGCTGGAGGCATCCCGCGATCTCTTCGCCAGCCAAATCAGGAACTATTTCGGCCGCTGGGTCGCGCACCTCGCCGATGCGCTGGCGCGAGTTGGGCATGGGAAAACCGAAGCCGTCGAACTGGCGGAGGAAACCGTCGCCGCCATCCAGGGCGCGCTCACCCTTGCCCGTGCCGCTGACGATGCCGGGGTATTCTCCCGTACGCTGCGCCGGCTGCGCACGCGGCTCGGGCTGACGGCCAAGACCTAACTCGGTTCCTACAAAGGCTCGAAGCGGAAACCCGTCTCGGTTCGGAAAACCCGGCCGACGCCCGGTGAATCGAGATGCGCTCCTGCAACGCACCAGCCGTTGTCGGCGGCAAGGGCCAATATCTGCAGCCGGGTTGTCCGCGCCTGTTCCTGATCCGCGTCGAACTCCCACGCGACCTCCGGCCGATCGAACTGAAGCGACGGAGCATGCACGAGGTCGCCCCAGACCAACAATGTTTCGCCGCCGCTCGTGACGCGAAAGCAGGTATGGCCGATTTCATGACCCGAGGCGGCGATTGCCTCGATATTCGCATTCAGGTGCTGGCCCGGGTCCAAGGGCTGCGCTCGATCACGGAAGCGGCTCAACCTCGCTACCGACCGAAACATGTCGAGCTCGGCTCGAGGGACAAGCAAGCGGGAGAGCTGCGGGAAACCGTCCCCGCCATCCGGAAGGATGATCCCTTGGATATGGTCGAGATGGGTGTGGGTAAAGGCGACCGTGCGTATCCGATCGACGGCGATGTTCGCCTCGCTCAGCGCCTGCGGCAGAAAGCCCATCGTCGGGTGCCAGGCGTTCGAGGATCCGGTATCGATCAGCGTGATGTCTTCGCGGTCATCGATGGCAAAGGCATTGACCGACAATCGGAGCGCGCCATCGAAGAGCGGCACCTGCGGCGGCAGATCGTCGCCGAAAGGCTTGTCTCCCGGCTGGCGCAGTCTCCGGACGGGCATGTCGACGTAACCGTCGCGCAGCGAGGTGACGGTCAAGTCGCCGATTTTATAGGTCGCGTAATGAGGTCCGGCTGAAATTCGTTCCAATGCCTGCTCTCTTTCAACCGCATCCCGACGCGAGGTTTTCGGTTATTCCCTCGACAGGGATTTTGAAAGGTTGCCGTTTGTCTTGGTGCTAGATTTTCCGTTCAATTCCGTGAAATCATCGCAAATGCCGGGGATTGGTTGAAGCCGCCGCAACCTCGTCATTCTATGGCGGAGCAAGGAGCGAAGCGACGCGGCGCAGACCATAGAATCCTGTGTGTTGGTTCTGGTGTATGGTTGAAGTGGGAAGGAGACCGAATGAATCCTGGTCGTCCTTTCGGACAGGCCGTGGCATGGCTCGGTCCCTTCCCACCGGTGAACCATCAACCTGAACAGTTGCACGGGGCTGTTCCAAGCAGACCCCGCACCACAGGAAGAGGCGTGGACATGATAATGCAGAACTATGTCGGCTGCGACATCTCAAAACAGTGGCTCGACTTTTTCGATGAGACAAGCGGCCGTCTTCGGCGCATCGACAACCAGGCCGACGCGATCGCGGCCTGTGTGGCGGACCTTGATCCCAGCCGCGACTTCGTTGTCATGGAGGCGACAGGCGTCCATGACCGGCTGCTGCGCCACGCGCTGGCCAAGGCCGGCGTGCCGTTCTCGCGGCATAACCCGGCGCACACCCACCACTATGCCAAGTCGACCAGACGGCGCGCCAAGACCGATCCTCTCGATGCCAGGATGCTGAGCGACTACGGCCGCCGCTATCAGCCTGAAGCCGAGCCGGCGCCGCGCGAAGAAGTCGAGCAGCTTCAATCGCTTGCCCGCTACCGCGATCAACTGGTCGAGATGCGGGCAACGGCGAAGAAGCACCTCGCCGAGGCCTTCAATGAGATCGTCATTGCCGATCTGGAAGAAACGATCGCCTACCTCGACACGCGCATCAAGGCGCTCGAAAGTCAGATCGCCGACGTCATTCGTCAAAACCAGGACGCCGCTCGCGACCAGGCGCTGATGGTCTCTGTGCCCGGTGTCTCCAAGGTCGGCGCATTTTCGCTGCTGGCGCTCCTGCCCGAGCTCGGCAAGCGCTCACCCAAGGCAATCGCCGCGCTCGTCGGCCTTGCCCCGTTCGACAACAAGAGCGGCAAGCTCAACCGCAGGAGCCAGATCCAGGGCGGGCGATCACGTGTGCGCCGCGCCCTCTACATGGCAGCCCTCACTGCCATTCGAACCTGTGAGCGCTTCAAGACCTTCTACACCGCACTTGCTGCCCGGTCGGGCTCCAAGAAGCTCGCTATCATCGCCGTCGCAAGGAAGCTCCTGGTCGTCCTCAACGCTATCATTCGCGACAAAACCGCATTCGCGTGAACACAGTTGCCATTCCGTGACCTCGAGGCGTAGCAAGGGTGCAGAATTCTGCTTCGCCGCATCCCACGGCCCAGGTCACGGAATGGATTCCAGGGTCTCCGCGACGCCGCTTCGCGGCTGCTCCGCCCTGGAATGACGATCGCGATGGGCGTTTCGGCCAATCTTCAGCGCATGCCGCCTGCCATACAACAGAGCCGGCCGATCAACATCCCTGTGGCAGTGCCACTAAATCATCTCCAGGCCGCGCTTGCGCGTCGGCGGCGGGAAGGCGCGATCGAGCTCGGCAAGGTCTTCCGCCGTCAGAGCGATGTCGAGCGCGGCGGCGTTCTGGCGCACATGCTCCTGGCGGCCGGCCTTCGGGATCGCGATGACGCCGTCCTGCATCATTATCCAGGCAAGCGCGATCTGCGCGGCCGTTGCGTTGTGGCGGGCGGCGACCGCCTCTAGCCGCGCATTGCGGGCCAGCGCGCCCTGCTCCACCGGCGAATAGGCCATCAGCGGTATGCGGCGCTGCCGGCTCCACGGCGCAAGGTCGAATTCGAGCCCGCGCCGCGACAGGTTGTAAAGCACCTGGTTAGTCTGGACATTGCCGCCGGACGGCAGACTGACTAGATTCTCCATCTCGTCCGTGTCGAAATTGCTGACGCCCCAGTGGCGGATCTTGCCCTCCGTTTTCAGCGCCTCGAACGCCTGCACGGTTTCGGAAAGCGGCACACTGCCCGGCCAATGCAGCAGATAGAGATCGATGCGGTCGGTGGCGAGGCGCTTCAGGCTGCTCTCGCAGGCCCGTTTCACGCCGGCGCGCGAGGCGTTGGAGGGCAGCACTTTGGAGACCAGGAAGGTCTCGTCGCGGCGCCCGGCGGTGGCTTGCGCCACCACCTCCTCGGCGCCGCCATCGGCATACATTTCGGCCGTGTCGATCAGCGTCATGCCGAGGTCCAGCCCAAGCTTCAGCGCCGCGACCTCATCGGCGTGGCGCCGTCGATCCTCACCCATCTTCCAGGTGCCTTGGCCCAGCACCGGGACGGTTTCGCCCGACGGCAGCTTCAAGGTTCTGATCAACGAGGGCATGGCGTTCTCCGCGTAAGGCTGGATCGCAGCACAGCCACAGTTGGAAATCCAGACCGACGCCGGCTGGCCGCCCGGATTTCCCGCAGTGACTATTTCGCCGGATGCTTGGCGAGCCAGTCCTGCATCTGCTTGATCTCGGCTTCCTGTGCCGTGACGACGCCTTCAGCGAGCTTGCGTATCTCCGGGTCCTTGCCGTTGGCGATCACCACCTTGGCCATGTCGATGGCGCCCTGATGATGCGGGATCATGCTGCGGACGAAATCGACATCGGCATTGCCGGTGTATTTGATCGTCATGTCCTTATGCATCTTCTTCATCGCCTTCTCGTAGCCGACGGTGGCCGGGCTCTGGGCGCCCATCGCCATCTTGGACATGTCGTGCTTCATCTCCTCCGAAGAGGCCGGCACGCTTTCGAGGAACACGGCGAGCAGCATTCCGGCCGCCATCAAAAGCAGCACGATTTTCTTGGCCAGGGTCATTCAAGTCTCCTTCTGTTGGATTGCGTATCTGGGGGTCTTGCTCAGAGTTTCAACGTTCTCAGCCGCAGCGCGTTGCCGATCACGGAGACCGATGACAGGCTCATCGCCGCCGCCGCCAGCATCGGCGACAGCAGCGTGCCGGTAAGCGGATAAAGCACGCCGGCCGCGACCGGCACGCCGAGCACGTTGTAGAGGAAGGCAAAGAACAGGTTCTGGCGGATGTTGCGGATCGTCGCCTGGGCGAGAGTGCGTGCCCTGAGGATGCCGTTGAGGTCGCCCTTGACCAGCGTGATGCCGGCGCTTTCGACCGCGACATCGGCGCCGGTGCCCATGGCGATGCCGACATCGGCGCCGGCCAGCGCCGGCGCGTCGTTGACACCGTCGCCGGCCATGGCGACGCCGGCGCCCTTGGCACGCAGTTCCTCGACCAGCGCGCCCTTCTCATCCGGCAGCAACCCGGCGCGGACCTCGTCGATGCCGAGCCTGCCGGCAATCGCTCGTGCCGTGCGCTCGTTGTCGCCTGTCGCCATGATGATGCGCAGCCCCTTGTCGTGCAGCGCCTTGATCGCCTCGGCCGTCGTAGTCTTTACCGGATCGGCGACAGCGACGATGCCGGCGAAACTGCCCTCGACAGCCACGAACATGGCCGTCTTGCCTTCGGCCTGCAGCGCCTCGGTATTGGCAGCCGACGTTGCGACGCCGAGGTCCGCCATCATCGCCGCATTGCCGAGCGCGACCTTCCTGCCCGAAACCGTGCCCGAAACGCCCTTGCCGGTAATGGCTTCGAAATCGACCGCGTCGGCCAGCTTCAGGCCGCGCGCGGCAGCGCCCTCGACGATCGCCTCGGCCAGCGGATGCTCGGAGCCCTTTTCCAGCGCGGCCGCGAGGCCGAGCAGCTCGTTCTCGCCGATGCCCGCGGCCGGAACGACATCGGTAAGCCGCGGCTTGCCCTCGGTCAGCGTACCGGTCTTATCGACGATCAGCGTGTCGACCGAGGCGAAACGTTCCAATGCCGCCGCTTCCTTGATCAGCACGCCGGCATGCGCGCCGCGCCCGGTCGCGGTCATGATCGACATCGGCGTCGCAAGACCGAGCGCGCAGGGACAGGCGATGATCAGCACCGACACCGCCGAGACGATGGCGAAGATCAGGCTCGGTTCGGGGCCGACGAGCGCCCAGGCGATGAACGCCAGGACCGCCACCAGCACGACGGCCGGGACGAAATAGAAGGACACGCGGTCGGCGAGACCCTGGATCGGCGCCCGCGAGCGCTGCGCCTTGGCGACCAGCTCGACAATGCGCGACAGCGTGGTCTCGGCGCCGACCTTCTCGGCGCGCATGACCAGCGAGCCGTTCTTGTTCAGCGTGCCGCCGGTGAGCATGTCGCCTTCCGTCTTCTCGACCGGCAGCGGTTCGCCGGTGATCATCGATTCATCGATCGCCGACCGACCCTCGAGCACGATGCCGTCGACCGGCACGGCATCGCCGGGACGGATGCGCAAGCGGTCGCCCGACTTGACGCTGTCGAGCGGTACGTCCTTCTCGGAGCCGTCGGCGCCGATCAGCCGCGCTGTCTTCGGGGCAAGGTCGAGCAGGGCGCGGATGGCCGAGCCGGTGCGCTCGCGGGCCTTGAGTTCCAGCACCTGGCCGAGAAAGACCAGCGCGACGATGACGGCGGCGGCCTCGAAATAGACCGGGACGGCGCCGTCATGACCGCGGAACTGATGCGGGAAGACGTCCGGGAACAGGGCGGCGATCACGCTGTAGAGGTAGGCGGCCCCGACACCCAGCGAGATCAGAGTCCACATATTCGGGCTACGGTTGAGGATCGATTCCCAGCCGCGATGGAAGAACGGAAACGCCGCCCACAGCACCACCGGGCTCGCCAGCGCCAGTTCCACCCAGGTCTTCGTGCGGCCGTCGATGAGGGTTTCGAAGCTGAAGCCCAGCATCGGCGCCATGGCAATGATCAGGAGCGGCACGGAGAGCACCGCGCTGACCCAGAAGCGGCGGGTGAAATCGACGAGCTCGGGATTCGGGCCTTCCTCGCCTGTCGGCACGCCCATCGGTTCCAGCGCCATGCCGCAGATCGGACAGGAGCCGGGCTTGTCGCGGATGATCTCGGGATGCATCGGGCAGGTGTATTGCGTGCCCTTGGGCATCGGCTGCGGCTCGGGCCGGCCAGCGAGGTATTTTGCCGGCTCCGCCTCGAATTTGCCCTTGCAACCGGCGGAGCAGAAATAGAAGCCCTGCCCTTCATGGCGAACGAAGTGCTTCGCGCTCGCGCGGTCGACGCTCATGCCGCAGACGGGATCGGTGGCCGTCAAATAGCCCTCGGGCTCGGCCTGGAATTTCGTGCGGCAGCGCTCGCTGCAGAAATGAAAGGTGCGGCCGCCATGCTCGGCCGTCGGCTTGCCGGCCGCCGGATCGACCGTCATGCCGCAGACAGGGTCGCGAAGCACCGCTTCGGTGTCGGGCGCGACATTCTTCGTAGAGCAGCAGCCGCCGCCATGCGCATGATGGTGGTGGTGGTCGGAATGGGTCATCAGCAATACCTCGGAATTCTCGAATTGAGGCGGAGGTAGTCCTTCCAGTAACTGGAAGGTCAAGAGCCAGTTTCGACTTTTGCGAAAATCGGCCGGGCGATTGCGGATTACGCTTCTGCGCGATGGCAATCGCGGCCGCCTGCCCCATACACAGCGCCGCGAAAACAGGCTATAGACGCCGCCGAATGGCAAAGATCTCCCTGAAACTCGACGAAATCATCGATGGCGATGCGTTGCGCCGCGACTTGACCGCGTTGACGGCGGCGAGCGCCGGCGACGGCTCAGGACCGGCTGCCCGCACGGCCGTCCTCCAACTGCTCAAGGCCAGGATGGCCGAAGGGCGAAAGATCGCCGAGACCATGCTCAAGCAGGACGGCGGCGGCAATGCCTGCGCCGAGCGGCTGTCGCATCTGATGGATGAACTGATCCGGGCGCTCTATGATTTCGCCGCCACCCATGTCTATCGGGTCAAGAACCGGTCCGCGGCCGAGCGCATGGCGGTCGTTGCCGTCGGCGGCTACGGCCGCGGCACGCTGGCGCCGGGTTCCGACATCGACCTGCTTTTCCTGCTGCCCTACAAGCAGACCCCATGGGGCGAGCAGATCGTCGAATACATGCTCTATATGCTGTGGGACATGGGGCTGAAGGTCGGCCACGCCACCCGCAACATCGACGAGTGCCTCAGGCTGTCGCGCGGCGACATCACCATCCGCACGTCGATCCTCGAGGCGCGCTTCCTGTGGGGCGAACAGAAGCTCTATGAAGAACTGCTCACCCGCTTCGACCATGAAGTGGTGCGCACGACCGGGCCGGAATATGTGCAGGCCAAGCTCGCCGAGCGCGACGAGCGCCACGCCAAGGCCGGCGAAAGCCGCTATCTGGTCGAGCCCAATGTCAAGGACGGCAAGGGCGGCCTGCGCGACCTGCAGACGCTGTTTTGGATCGGCAAATATTTCTACCGCGTGCGCACCGGCGAGGAACTGGTCGAGAAGGGCGTCTTCACCGAGGCCGAATATCGCGAATTCCAGAAGGCCGAGGATTTTCTCTGGGCGGTGCGCTGCCACATGCATTTCCTCACCGGCAAGGCGGAAGAGCGGCTGCATTTCGACATCCAGCGCGAGATCGCCGAGCGGCTGGGCTATACGACGCATCCCGGCCTGTCGGCGGTCGAGCGCTTCATGAAGCACTATTTCCTCGTCGCCAAGGACGTCGGCGACCTCACCCGCATCTTCTGTGCGGCGCTCGAGGAAGAGCAGGCCAAGCATGTGCCGGGCTTCAACCGCATCTTCCTCACCTTCCAGCGGCGCAAGCGCAAGCTTGCCGGCACCTCCGACTTCATTGTCGACAACCACCGCATCAACATCGCCGACGACAGCGTGTTCGAGCGCGACCCGGTCAACCTGCTGAGGCTGTTCTGGTTCGCCGACAAGCACGGATTGGAATTCCACCCCGATGCGCTGAAGCTGCTCACCCGCTCGCTCGGGCTCGTCAACAAGTCGCTCCGGCGCGACGAGGAGGCCAACCGGCTGTTCCTCGACATCCTGACATCGGACCGCAATGCCGAGCTCAATCTCAGGCGCATGAACGAGGCGGGGCTGCTCGGCAGGCTGATCCCGGACTTCGGCAAGATCGTCGCCATGATGCAGTTCTCGATGTACCACCACTATACGGTGGACGAGCATCTGATCCGCTGCATCGGCGTGCTGGCCGAGATCGAGCGCGGCGACGGCGCGAAGGTGCATCCGCTGTCGCACACGCTGATGCCTGGCCTGAGAAAGAGCCGTGAGGCGCTCTATGTCGCGGTGCTGCTGCACGACATCGCCAAGGGCCGGCCCGAAGACCATTCGGAAGCCGGCGCCAGGATCGCGCGGCGCATCTGCCCGCATATGGGGCTGTCGGCCGCCGACACCGAGACCGTCGCCTGGCTTGTCGAGAACCATCTTGTGATGTCGATGACAGCGCAGACGCGCGACCTCAACGACCGCAAGACGATCGAGGATTTTGCTTCGATCGTGCAATCGGCCGAGCGGCTGAAGCTGCTTTTGATCCTCACCGTCTGCGATATCAGGGGCGTCGGGCCGGGCGTGTGGAACGGCTGGAAGGGGCAGTTGCTGCGCACGCTCTATTATGAGACCGAACTGCTCCTGACGGGCGGCTTTTCGGAAGTCTCGCGCGCCGAGCGCACGGCCGCGGCGCGCGAGCGGCTGGCCGAGGCACTGTCTGCCTGGCCGGCGAAGGAGCGCAAGCGCTATGTCGCGCAGCACTACGAGAATTACCTTCTGGCGGTTGACCTTGCCGACCAGCTTCGCCATGCCGAATTCATCCGCGAGGCGGATGCGGCCGGCAAGAAGCTTGCCACCATGGTCAAGACGCATGAGTTCGAGGCGGTGACGGAGATCACCGTGCTGGCGCCGGACCATCCGCGCCTGCTTTCGATCATTGCCGGGGCATGTGCCGCGGCCGGCGGCAACATCGTCGACGCGCAGATCTTCACCACCTCGGACGGCCGCGCGCTGGATTCCATACTGATCTCCAGGGAGTTCGACCGCGACGAGGACGAGCGCCGCCGCGCCGAGCGCGTCGGCCGGCTGATCGAGGACGTGCTTTCGGGCAAGAGCTGGCTGCCCGAGATGATCGAGAAGCGCACCAAACCGAAGCGCGGCGCCAAGGCGTTCCGGATTCCGCCGCGCGCCGAGATCCGCAACACGCTGTCGAACCGTTTTTCGGTGATCGAGGTCGAGGGACTGGACCGGCCGGGCCTGCTGTCCGAGATCACCGGGACGCTCTCCGACCTTTCGCTCGACATCGCCTCGGCGCATATCACGACGTTCGGCGAGAAGGTCATCGACACGTTCTACGTTACCGACCTGACCGGACAGAAGATCGACAGCCCGACGCGCACCGCCACCATCCACAAGCGGCTGATCGATACGCTTGAAGGCAATTCGTCCGAACGCAACGGCAAGGCCAAGGCGGCGGCCGAGTGACATCCATTTGACGCAATTTTTCTGGCAGTCGTTCCCAGCATGAGCCTAGTCAAGAAATTCGCCACCGTCGCCTCCGGCACGCTGATGAGCCGTGGACTGGGCTTCGGCCGCGAGATGCTGATGGCGGCAGCGCTCGGCACCGGACCGGTCGCCGACGCCTTCAACGCCGCCTTCCAGTTTCCCAACACCTTCCGCCGGCTGTTCGCCGAGGGCGCCTTCAACGCCGCTTTCGTGCCGCTGTTCGCCAAGGAGATCGAGCAGCATGGCACCGACGGCGCCAAGCGCTTCTCGGAGGAAGTGTTCGGCGTGCTGTTCTCCGCGCTTCTGGCGCTGACCATCGCGATGGAACTGGCGATGCCGCTGATCGTGCGCTACCTGGTGGCGCCGGGCTTTGCCGACATTCCAGGCAAGTTCGAGACGACTGTCCGGCTTGCGACAATCATGTTCCCGTATCTCATATGCATGTCGCTCGGCGCCATGATGGCCGGGATGCTGAACTCGCTGCGCCGCTATTTCGCGGCGGCGATCGCGCCGGCCTTCCTCAACATCATCCTGATCGGCGTGCTCGCCTATGCCTGGTATCACGGGCTGGACGCGCATGATGTCGGCTTCGGCCTGTCCTGGGGCGTGCTGGCGGCAGGCATCGTGCAACTCGCCATCGTCTGGATCGCGGTGCGCAATGCCGGCATCTCGATCGGCTTCCGCCGGCCGAAGATGACGCCCAACGTCAAGCGGCTGCTGATCCTGGCACTGCCGGCGGCGATCACCGGCGGCATCACGCAGATCAACCAGCTGATCGGCACGGCGATCGCCTCGGCGCAGAACAGCGCCGTGTCGTCGCTCGCCTATGCCGACCGCATCTACCAGCTGCCGCTCGGCGTCGTCGGTGTGGCCGTCGCCATTGTGCTGTTGCCGGAACTGTCGCGGGCGCTGAAATCGGGCAATTTGGTCGAGGCAGCCAACCTGCAGAACCGCTCGGTCGAGTTCACCTTGTTCATGACGCTGCCCGCCGCCGCGGCGCTCTGGGTGATGTCTGAGCCGATCGTGCGGCTGGTCTATGAGCGCGGCGCCTTCGCCGCCAACCACTCGACGCCGATCGTCGCCTCGATTCTGGCGATCTTCGGCCTCGGCCTGCCCGCCTTCGTTTTGATCAAGGCGTTCACGCCCGGCTATTTCGCCCGCGAGGACACGCGCACGCCGATGATTTTTGCCGCCATCTCGGTCGGCGTGAATGTCGCGACGGCGCTGAGCCTGTTCCCGTCGATGGGCGCGCCGGGCATCGCGGTCGCCTCGGCAGTCGCCGGCTGGGTCAACGCGCTGATGCTGCTCGCCATGCTGATCAGGCGCGGGCATTGGGGCCGCGACGTGCCGCTCTTGCGACGCATTCCCCGGCTGGTGCTTTCCGCCGTAATCATGGCCGTGGCGCTTTACTTCGCGGAGCGCCACTTTGCCGCGCAGATTGGGCCTGGCTCGCCGCTCGTGGTGAAGGCGACGACGGTGCTTGGGCTGGTCGCCGGGGGCGCCGCGCTCTATTTCATCGCCGCCTTCGGCACCGGCGGCGCCGATTTCGGGATGCTTCGGAGGAACGTCAAGCGTCGTTCACCCAAGGCGCTACCGCCCGTCAGGGAACAGTCTCCAGATCCGTGAGTCGGAATTCGTTGGCCGTAGAAAGTATCGGAACGGCGTAGTATCGGGCGCAAGCGTAGTGGAAGCAGTCCGCCATATTTAGGCGGATAGCATTGTTGCGAAACCGCGCAGCGGCCTCGACGGATAGGGATGTTGCCTCGGATGCAGGCGGAAGCTCGTGCAAGGCAATCGCCCGCTCTTCCAGAAAGCGGTCTACAATCTCCGCGCTTCTGGCGACCGGAATCGCCAGCTTTTCTGGTCGCGCGAGCGCCATCGCTGCCTCCCAAACGGCTATCGCCGACGTGAACGGTGCCGATGCCTTCATGACGGCCTGCGCGCATCGCTCGGCTTCCGTCTCGTTGCTTAGGATCGCGACGATGGCTGCGGCGTCGACAAACATCAGTCGTCGCCGGAAAGTTCATCATAAACGGACTGCGGCAGCGGTTTGCGCGCTTGTTCGCTAAGCTTGATTCCAAACTCGGCTCGCAGTCGTGCCGCCGTTTCCAGCGGCGTCTCGCGATTGCGGCGCCGCTCCAAGGCTTCGCGCATGGCGATCACGATTGCCTCGGTGATGCCGACCCCTTCAGCTTTGGCGAAAGCGCGCGTCAACCTGTCGGCTTCCTTATTGTTGATGTTGATGGCCATGGCTACATTCCTTTATGTAGTTAGGAATATGTAGCCTATGCACGGCAAATGTCAACGTACCGATGCCCCATGCCAGCTCGTCCGCGCCTCTTGATCCCGCAACGTGCTTCGTCCATAAGCGCGCCGTCGCAAGACTTTCGCCGCGCGCGGTTTCCAGCCGCATGATTGGCTCCAAAAAGTCTGCAACTTTTTGGAATCATGCTTAGACGGCCCTCCACAAGCCATGAGGAATTCATGTCCGCCTTCAAGCCACTCGTCTTTTCGGGCGTCCAGCCGACCGGCAACCTGCATCTCGGCAACTATCTCGGCGCCATCAAGAAATTCGTCGCCCTCCAGGAACAGTCCGACTGCATCTATTGCGTCGTAGACCTGCACTCGCTGACGGCGCAGCTCGTGTATCAGGACCTGGGCGACCAGACGCGCTCGATCACCGCAGCGTTCCTGGCCTCCGGCATCGACCCCAAGAAGCACATCGTCTTCAACCAGTCGCGGGTCATGCAGCACGCCGAGCTCGCCTGGATCCTCAACTGTGTGGCACGCATCGGGTGGATGTACCGGATGACGCAGTTCAAGGACAAAGCCGGCAAGGACCGCGAGAACGCCTCGCTCGGCCTGCTTGCCTATCCGAGCCTGATGGCCGCCGACATCCTGCTTTACCGCGCAACGCATGTGCCGGTGGGCGAGGACCAGAAGCAGCATCTGGAGCTGACCCGCGACATCGCCCAGAAATTCAACAACGACTTCTCCGAGAAGATCGCAGCACTTGGCGTCGGCGTCGAAATGCAGGTCGGCGAAGAGACGGTGAACGGCTATTTCCCGATTACTGAACCGGTGATCGGCGGCCCGGCGGCGCGCATCATGAGCCTGCGCGACGGCTCGAAGAAAATGTCGAAGTCGGACCCGTCGGACCTGTCACGCATCAACCTTACCGATGATGCCGACACCATCTCGAAGAAGATCCGCAAGGCCAAGACCGATCCGGAGGCCTTGCCGAGCGAGGTCGACGGGCTGGAAAGCCGGCCCGAAGCGGAGAATCTCGTCGGCATCTATGCCGGCCTCGCGGAAATCTCGAAGGAAGAGGTGCTGAAGGAGTATGGCGGGCAACAGTTTTCCGTGTTCAAGCCGGCGCTTGCCGATCTTGCCGTGGAGAAGCTGGCGCCGATCGCTTCCGAGATGCGCCGCATCGAGGGCGACCGCGCCTATGTCGACGCCGTGCTCAAGGATGGCGGCGACCGGGCCCGCGCAATCGCCGAGGGCACGATGAAGACGGTGCGCGACATTATCGGCCTTCTGCAGGACTGATCCAACGACCTCCTCGGACCATTGCCGCGCCGGCCGGCGGCTTGCCGCCGGTTCGCGGCAGTGGCAGATTGCGACCGAAACCATACCGAGCAGATAGACATGGTCTCCAAACGCCTCAGCCGCGAAGCCGGCCATCGCCGCAAGTTCCTGGCGATCATCGACGACACGCCCGAATGCGAGCGCGCCGTCGCCTATGCCTCGAAGCGGGCGCAAAGCACCAGCGGCGTGCTGGTGCTGCTCTACGTCATCGAGCCGGACGACTTCCAGCACTGGCTGGGTGTGGAAAAGATCATGCGCGAGGAAGCCACGGCGACAGCCCGCGCGGCGCTCGACGGCTACGCCAACAAGGTGCGCCAGCATGCGGGGATCGAGCCGGAGCTGGTGGTGCGCGAAGGCAAGCCGACGGAAGAAATCCACAAACTGATCGAGGAAGACCAGGACATCGCCATCCTTGTGCTGGCCGCCGGCGCCGGCAAGGAAGGCCCAGGGCCGCTGGTCAGCGCGGTCGCCGGGCGCGGCGCGGCTTTTCCCATTCCGGTCACGGTGGTGCCGCAGAACCTGTCCGACGAAGAGATCGACAGCCTAGCTTGAGGTGCTTCGATATTCAGGTGAGGCCGGCCTGCAAATGGCCGCCTGACCCGAATCTCGATCCACCTCGATATTCGTGATAGAAGCCGAAAAACATTCCGCCAGCCAGCCGTTCCAGCGACGCGTTTCGCTTGAATGTCCAGCCGATAGAGCCTATTTAGAATTATTCCAAACTATCGGCCCGGGAAGGGCCTGGAGATACCCATGTTCATCCAGACCGAATCGACGCCGAACCCGGCGACGCTGAAATTCCTGCCGGGCAAGGAAGTGCTGCGCGAAGGCACAGCCGATTTCCGCAATGCCGAAGCCGCGGCGGAGGCCTCGCCGCTGGCCGGCCGCCTGTTCGAGATCCCGGGCGTCACCGGCGTCTTCTTCGGCTATGATTTCATCACCGTGACCAAGGATGGTCCGGACTGGCAGCACCTGAAGCCGGCGATCCTCGGTGCCATCATGGAGCATTTCATGTCCGGTGCGCCGGTCATGGCCGCGACCGCTCCGGCGAGCGAAGCCGGCGAGACCGGCGAGTTCTACGACAAGGCCGACGAAGAGCTGGTGCTGACCATCAAGGAACTGCTCGACACGCGCGTGCGCCCCGCCGTTGCCCAGGACGGCGGCGACATCACCTTCCGCGGCTTTGAGAACGGCACCGTGTTCCTGCACATGAAGGGCGCCTGCGCCGGCTGCCCGTCATCGACGGCAACGCTGAAGCACGGCATCCAGAACCTGCTTCGCCATTTTGTTCCGGAAGTACAGCAGGTCGAGCAGGTCGCCTGAGAACCCACTGGCCGGCCGCGTCGTGCGGCGAAGCGAATTCCGATCCAAGATCGCAAAAACAAAAAACCGGGCCCCAACAGCCCGGTTTTCTGTTTTTGGACGTCTTGTTGTTGCCTAGACGGTCCGCTTGCGAAAGCTTTTGGCCTCGGCCTTCGTGATCACATCACGATGACCTTGGCGCCGACCGACGTGCGGTCGTAAAGATCGATAATGTCCTGGTTCATCAGCCGGATGCAGCCCGACGACATCGCCTTGCCGATCGAGAACCATTCCGGGCTGCCATGCAGGCGGTAGCCCATGTCGCCGCCCTTGTTGAAGAGATACATGGCGCGCGCGCCGAGCGGGTTCTTCAGGCCCGGTTCCATGCCGCCGGCGAACTTGGCGAGCTCGGGCTGGCGCTTGATCATCTGCGAGGGCGGCGTCCAGGTCGGCCATTCGCGCTTCAGCGCGATATGGGCTGTGCCGTGCCATTCAAAACCCTCGCGGCCGACGCCGATGCCGTAGCGCATCGCCATGCCGTCGCCCTCGATGAAATAGAGGAACTTGTTCTGCGTATCGACGATGATGGTGCCCGGCTTCTCCGACGAGTCGTACCGCACTTCCTGGCGGTGGTACCTGGCGGGGACCTTCTCGATCGGGATGCGCGGCAGCTGATAGCCGGCATCGGTCATCGCGCCATAGTTGTTGGTGAACATTTGCCCACCGATGGTGCTGCACCCGCTGATCGCGGTCGACAGCGCAAGAGCGGCGAGGATTGCAAATGACTTCAAGCGCATGAAAAGGTCCGACGCCCCGCCTCGATACCAGCGGCACGAGTCGGCCGCTTTGTTGCCACCATTCATGCTGGCATTTCTTTTGCTTGCCAAGCGCGCACTGCCTATATGCAAGGCCTTACGCGCCGGTAAGTGCCCGACTGCGGCATTTTCGCAACAGGCCTTACAGGATTATGAAGCAAAATCAATGGGGCGACTTGGGAAGCCGCCTGCGATGCGAGGAGAGCGCCATGAATGTCGGTGATGCCGCGGAGCGTTCCGGCCTGCCGGCCAAGACCATTCGCTACTATGAGGAAATCGGACTGATCCGCCCGGCGCGAGCCGGGAACGGCTATCGCGATTACTCCCGCGACGATATCCACCGGCTCGCCTTCCTGCGCCGTGCGCGCAATCTCGGCTTCTCAATCGACGATTGCAGGCAGCTGATGGCGCTCTATCAGGACCGCGGCCGCGCCAGCCATGACGTGCGCGAGATCGCCGCCGCCCATGTCAGGGCGATCGAGGAGAAGGTACGCGAATTGCAGTCGATGCGCTTGACGCTGCAGACACTGATCCACGCCTGCCATGGCGACGACCGGCCGGACTGCCCAATCCTCGACGACATGGCGGGCGCGGCCTAAGGTCCGAGGCCTGTCAGCGCTTCCAGAAATCGCGGTGCGGGGCGAGCATCTCGTCCGCGATTTCGGGAAAGGGGCCGAACACCTCGATCTTCTTCTGGCCGGAGGCGAAGACGGCGCGCGAGGCGAGGTTCATCGTCGGATTTTCCGCATGATCCCCGGTGAGCGCCAGGAGGCTGGTTTCCTCGACCCCATAGACCAGGCGCCCGATATTCGCCCAGTACATCGTGCCGGCGCACATCGCACATGGTTCGAAGGTCGAGACCAGCGTGCATTGCCACAGCAACTCCGGCTCATAGGCCGCTGCGGCGCGGCGGGCCAACTCGGTCTCGGCATGGCGCACCGTGTCGAGATTGCCCTGCCGCATCAAAATGCGATCGTCCGGCCCGACCAGCACGCAGCCGAACGGATGATGCCCATGCGCCGCCGCCTCGCGCGCGACGGCATCGGCGGACCGGAGGTGGGCGAGCATCTGGTCGCGGGTCATGGGAAAATTCCTTTCATGGCGAGATTGCTGCCATGAGGCATGACCAGCAAGGCTAATCTTCTCTGAACCACGGCTCAAGCATCTACTTGGCTTTGCGCTCCACCCGTTCCTGGTTTGATGCTATTTTGACGATCACCTACAATGAGATTGCCGGGATGGCCATCCACGAGGACATCGAACGGGTCGAGCAGCATATCCGCGAGATCGAACAGCGGATCGAGCGCCAGCGCGCGGTCATCACCCAGGCCGAAGAAAACGGCCTGCCGACCGACGGTCCGAGCAATTTCCTGTGGTTCCTGAAAGAGACATTGAGCCTGAGCCGCGACCACTTGGCCAGGCTTCTGGCGGATGAGTTTCGAGCGGGGGACTCGGAGTAAAGGTGCCATTCAGCCGGTGGCGGTTTGGGGTCGAAGTAACATCCCTTAGCGCCCTTGCCGTTCCCGGTAGATCATCCAGAGCGGCACGGTTACCATCCCGAACACGATCACGGCCAACTCGACCCAGTAGGTAAATGGGTCATGGCCGCGCTCTACAGCGTCATCCTTAAAAGGAATCCGGCCCGTCCAAAGGGATTGGGCAACCAACCAGACTAGAGCAAGCTCCATAGCGACCATAACGACTCTCATCATAAACTTGCTGGGTTTCATCATGCGCCTTTCATGTGCTCGCCTGATTTGAGCAGCGGCCTGTCAACCAGATACCCCCCCTGCCCTCAGACGATGCGTACTTTACAAACAGAGACTCGGCTCACGCCTAAGGCTTGCAGCTAGGGACCGTTTGGATTGACGTTCCCACTGTTCAACCTGGGCGGATAGCCGGGCGGGTCTTCAAATACTACCGCTACTATTTTTTGCTGGGCAACGACGAAGCGCAACACGTTTGAGGCTAGCACGAACTCCGTTGGCTTGGTGCACTGCCATTCAACTCTGACAATGACAGCATCTGTGTGACCGTTGGTGCCGTGTGCGGCTTTTCCCTCAGTCCGAATGAGTGGCTTTGAACAGCCCGATCCTGGAAGAAGTTTAACGAACTCTGGGAAATTCTCCGCCAAAGGCAAACCGTAGTCGAATATGATAGCGGTCGCATCCGGCACTAGGAGCGCCTTGGCCTGCTCGGGATTTTCGACCGAGAGGTTGATGTAGTTCCCTACCAACTGTGCGGGCGTCATTTCGGAAGGATCCGCTGCAGCGATAGCGAGACAAGCAGCGATTGCCATCAATATGAAATTAAACTTCGCGACACGCATCAGCGGTCTTTACCATGTGACGCCTATCCAGGGTAGGGCCGGCCTGTCTAGGAACATATTCCGTGGTCATAATGGTCGGCTTGACAGGCGATTATGTACTTTACAAACACGAGAACCGCTGATACCTTGAATCCACAGTAGGAATCCGGGTTATGAGCGTCCTTTCCGAGCCACATTTTCACAACAAAGAAGCTGCTTTTGAGCGGCTGGAAGCGATTGTGTGGCCGGAAGGTCCGGTTTGCCCGAAGTGTGGCAACTGCGAACAGACGCGCATTACCCGCGTGACTGGCGCAACCGCTCGCACAGGCCTTCGCCGCTGTTTGGAATGCAAGAAGCAGTTCACCGTGAAGGTCGGAACGGTGTTCGAAAGCAGCCATGTGCCGCTTCATAAATGGTGGCAGGCTGCACACCTACTCGCGTCCAGCAAGAAGGGCATCAGCGCTCACCAACTGCACCGTACTTTGCAGGTCCAGTACAAGACGGCTTGGTTCATGTTCCATCGCTTGCGTGAGGCTATGCGCGATGGCGTCCTTTCCCCGATGGGTGGCGAGGGCAAGCAGGTCGAAGTTGACGAGACGTACATCGGTCGCCTGAAAGGCGCTCCCGTGAAGCGTGGCGGCGGCGCATACAAGAACTCTGTCGTTACGCTGGTCGAGCGTGGCGGTCGCGCCCCTTCCTTCCATGTTGATACCGCCCGCATGGGCAACGTCATGCCGATCGTCCGCGCCAACATCGCTCGCGAAAGCCGGCTCATGACCGACGAGAGCGGTATCTATCGCCGCGCCGGCCAGGATTTCGCCTCGCATGGATTCGTCACGCACTCTACGGATGAGTACGTGCGCGGCGATGTGCATACGAATACGGTCGAAGGCTACTACAGCATCTTCAAGCGCGGCATGAAGGGTGTTTACCAACATTGCGGTGAGCAGCATCTTCACCGCTATCTAGCCGAGTTGGATTTCCGCTACAGTAACCGCATCGCGCTTGGCGTCGATGACAACAATAGGACGGTGAGGGCTATGGCTGGCATCGTTGGAAAGCGTTTGAAGTACCGGGACTCGTTCGCCGGGTAAGCTCCAAGACCGTTCATGTGGTGGTGCGACTGATGGCTACTGAAGACCACATCACGCTTGTCATTGAGGGCTTGCCCGAGGACGACGGACAGGTGCGGCTCGCTGCGTTTTTGTCCGAACTCCAGAATCTCAGCGCTACGCTTAATCGACTTGACCGCGATGCAAACGCCGGCAAGACAGCTAGCTATTTTCGCATTGCCGAGATGTCCTACAACAGCCCGGTTCGCGTCACTATCGACCCACATCCGCTGCCGGGTAAGCCACCTACCGGCTTAATCGTGATCGAAAGTCTGAACCGCATTTCTGCGGCGCTGGCGAGTGGAGACGACCTGCTTGACCTTGATGCTGAATTGCTCGGCGACATCCGAAATCTAGCGCGTCCGGTTGGAACAACCGTCAAAAGTGCGACATTGCTGTTTAACGATAGCCGCATCGACTTAACGCCGCAGATTGTCAGCCGTGTTGATGCTGCCCTTGCGGTCGATGAGGAATGCGAGGGGTTCATCCAAGGAAACCTGGAACAGATAAACCTCCACCTCGGAGTGAATACGTTCCAGATTTATCCTGATGTTGGACCCAAGAAAGTTGCCTGCCATTTCCCATCTCGCCTTTATGACGATGCCGTTTCTGCAGTTGGCCGCAAAGTGGAGATCTTCGGCACGCTTCGCTATCGTGCGCGAACGGACTTCCCACACCAGATTGAAGTGACGAGCATAGAAGCATATCCGTCCGAATCCGATCTTCCCGATTGGGAGGATTTGAGAGGTCGTGCCCCGGACGCGACCGGCGGCTTGAGTTCTGAAGCCTTTGTCCGGGAGCTTCGCGATGGCTGGCGCTAGCCCTATCTATTACTGGGATACCTGCCTTTTCCTCGCATGGCTCAATGACGAGATCCGGAAGTCGGGCGAAATGGATGGCGTGCGCGAGGTGATTGCTCGGCACAAACGGCGCGAGGTGAAGCTGGTCACTTCCGTGCTTACTCGGGTTGAGGTGCTGCAATCCAAGATACCAGTCGGCGTTGGCAACAGCTTCACCGATTTGATGAAGCGAATGACACAGTTGGGAATGGACATCAAAGTCGCCGGGCTTTCACATGATCTGCGGGACCATTATTCGGCAAATGCCGCAGCGCATGGCGGGAAGACGCTTTCTACCCCCGATGCGATTCATCTGGCGACGGCCATCCACTACCGCGCCGATGAGTTCCATACGTTCGACAACGGCGGCAGCGCGAAAAGCCTAGGGCTCTTGCCGTTGTCGGGCAATGTTGGAGGACATAAGCTCAAGATATGCAAACCAGAAGCAAAAAGCCCGCAATTCGATCTGCAAAAGCCCGGAAGCAAATGAAGGCTGACAACCCTTCACAGTCGCGTGCCTTCATTGAGAAGGCGCGAGAGATTGAAGCGGACGAGAAGAAATCCGCCGCCGATGCCCTAATGGGCAAGCTGGCGCATATGCCGCCAGACCATAAGCAAAAGCCGAAAGGCAACGTCAAAAAGAAGCTGACCAAGTGACGGGCTACGGCAAATCCGTCTCGCTGTGGCCTTATGGCTGGATACGGACCGGGATGACAGCGGGTCTGATGATCGTCATGGCGGTTCCCGTCTTCGCAAAGGACGCTTTGTACCCACAAGGACTTTCCGACGCGGACCGCGCCGGCAATCATCCGACAGACGCTGAACTGGCAAAGTGCCCGGGCATCGTCGAACTATATCAGGACGTTCGTACGAATAGGGCTCCTCTTCCTCACAGGGTGTCAATTGAGCAGTTGCAGATGGACGCTTCTGAATGCGTCTACATCCTCAACGAGAACTACGGGACTGACTGGACAGTTGACGAAACTGGCGTCCAAAAAGACGACTGACTTCTTCGTATCCCAATCGGTTCGCCATCCCCACGTTCTAAGGCGTGTTCGTAAAGTGCGTAATCGCCGCCTGACAGGGGGTTCAAACCGTGAACAAAATCTGGCATGGTGCCTCCCATGCCACTCGTTTCCCCGATTCCCCTTAACCCGTTGATCGACGGCCGCCAGTCGGAGCGCGCTATGCTGGTGCGGCGCGGCGTGCAGCGGCTGCTCACCGAAATGGGCGCGCATGTGCTGCCGGAGCTTTCCCTGGCCACCGGGCGGCGCGCCGATCTCGTGGCGCTGACCAGGCAGGGCGACATCTGGATCATCGAGATCAAATCCTCGATCGAGGATTTCAGGGTCGACCGCAAATGGCCGGACTACCGGCTGCATTCCGACCGCTTCTTCTTCGCCACCCATCCCGGCGTTCCGGCTGACATCTTTCCCGAGGAATGCGGCTTCATCCTCTCCGACGGCTATGGCGCGGAGATCCTGCGCGATGCGCCCGAGCACCGCATGGCGGCAGCGACACGCAAGGCGCTGATGCTGCGGATTGCCCGCGCGGGCGCCGCGCGGCTCTTGGCGGCCGAGCTTGCCGGCGTCGCCGTGCCGGCGCTGGATGGCGAGAGCGAGTAGACCGTCGTCGCAGGGTGCGGATGCTGGTTGCACTGGCGTCCGACCGCAGGCCTGGCTCAGGCCAGCCCTGCGCCCGGCCAGCGAGAATTTTCGTCCCGCACCGATGATTTCCGCTGATTCCGTTTGTCTTCACCTACAGGCGCGTCCGGATGGCCGGCGGCCTGGATAAAAGGTGATCAAATGAAACCGTTGCAAAATCAGAATGTCGTCGTCATCGGAGGCAGCCGGGGGGTCGGCCGCTCGATCGTGGAAGCAGCGCTTGGCGCGGGAGCGACCGTGCTTGCCGTCGCCCGCGGCGGCGCCGACCTGAAGCAGCTCGCCTGGGAACGCCCAGGCTTGAAAACCCTTAGCGCGGACGCGACGGCGGAAGACGCGCCGCAGGCGGTCTTTGATGCGCTGGCACCCGACGTGCTGGTGGTCTGCGCGGGCGCGCTCGCCCCTTCGGCGCCGATCCAGGAGCAAAGCTGGGAGGCCTTCTCGGCGAACTGGGAGATGGACGTCAAGGCATCATTCCTGTTCTGTCGGGAAGCCCTCAAGGGCCGGCTCAAGCCTGGAACCCGTGTGCTGCTGATCGCCAGCGGCGCCGCCTTCAGCGGCGGTCCGCCGAATTCCGGCGGCTATGCCGGCGCCAAGCGCATGCAGATATTTCTGGCCGGCCATTGCCAAAAGGAATCGGACCGGCTCGGCCTCGGTCTGCGTTTCATGGCGCTTTCGCCGGCCCGCATCATGCCGGGCACCGGGGTCGGCGATCGCGGCATTGAAAGCATCGCGGCCTATATGGGCATCCGCCCGGCCGACTTCCTGGCCAGCATGAGCGACATGCAGACGCCGGCCGATGTCGGACAGGCGGTGATCCAGCTCGCGACGGGCAAGTTGCAGGGCAGCTCCTTCACCGTAAGCGGCAGCGGCCTTGCGGCGGCGGCATGAGGCGCGCAGGATGGCGGCCGAATTCAGCTCCCCGGGGCTTCCCATGACTGACGCTTCCGGCCCTATCGAGCCTTTGGGCCGGCCAGGCCAGCCGGCCCTCGACCGGCTGGCCTTTGAGCGCCTGACCGTCGCCCATCGCCGCGCGCTGAAGCTCCATTGCTATCGGATGATGGGCTCGCTCAACGAGGCGGACGATCTCGTCCAGGAGACGTTCCTAAAGGCGTGGCGCGCGCGGGCGCAATTCGACGGACGCGGCTCAGCGCGCGGCTGGCTCTACGCGATCGCCACGAACAGCTGCCTCAACGCCATCAAGGCACGCTCGTCGGTGCGGCGCATTCTCGAGCAGCCCGGACGGCCGCCCGCCGAAGGAGGTGCGACCGGCGGCCCGACCGCCGAACTCGCCTGGCTGGAGCCGTATCCGGACGCCGAGCTGCCCGACATCGCCGATGACAGGCCCGGCCCGGAAGCGCGCTATGAGGCCCGCGAGGCGGTGCGGCTCGCTTTCGTGGCGGCAATCCAGCTGTTGCCGCCGAGGCAGCGCGCGGCCTTGCTGCTTTGCGATGTGCTCGGATGGTCCGCCATCGAGACCGCGCAATTGTTGGGCGGGTCGACCGACTCGATCAACAGCGCCTTGCAGCGGGCCCGCGCGACGCTGGGCGAACGCTACCCGCAGGGGCGCCCGCCGCAGCGGTCGCGGCCCAACGCGAACGAAGGCGTGCTGCTCGAACGCTACATGCAGGCTTGGCAGGCCGACAATCTCGACGGACTCGTCGAGCTGCTGCGCGAGGACGCCATCTACCACATGCCTCCCTGGCGGGAATGGTACCATGGACATCAGGCGATCGGCGCTTTCCTGGGCAGCGTCTGGGGCAATTTTGCCGGCTATCGCGCGGTGGCTATCGGCGCCAACACCCAGCCGGCAGTGGGCGTCTACGCGCTCGGCCGCCAGAATTCCATGTGGCAGCCGCATTCCCTGCATGTCCTCGAAGCCGCCGGCGACAAGATCGCCTCGCTGACGATTTATGTCCCGCCGCTCGGCCCCGCTTTGTTTCCAGCCTTCGGTCTGCCGCCGGAACCTCGCGGTTAGTTCAGATCTTCTTCCACTCCGCCGCCCGCCGGCGCCATGAGCAGGATGGCGGCGCCCAAGAGGGCGGCAATCAGCGAGCCGGCGAGGATGCCGACCTTCACCGCGTCCTGCAGCGCCGGGTCGCCGGCGAAGGCAAGCAGGCCGATGAACAGGCTCATGGTGAAGCCGATGCCGCAAAGCAGCGAAATGCCCAGCATGTGCAGCCAGCCGGCATTGGCCGGCAGGTCGGCGAGGCCAAACCGGATCGCGAGCGCCGAGGAGCCGAAGACGCCGACCAGCTTGCCGAGCACCAAGCCGGCGGCGACGCCAAGCGTCAGCGGCTCAACCAGTGCTGCAAGGCTCAGGCTGCCGAGCGAGACGCCGGCATTGGCGAAGCCGAAGATCGGGATGACGAGGAAGGGCACCAGCCTGTGCAAGCCGTGTTCCAGCCTATGCAGCGGCGAATGCTCGAGATCGCGGCTGATGCCGGGAGACCGCTCCAGCGGGATGGTGAGCGCCAGCGCCACGCCGGCGAGCGTCGCATGCACGCCCGACTTGAGCACCAGCACCCACAGCAATGCGCCAAGCAAGAGATACGGCCAGAGCTTCATGGCATGCATGCGGTTGAGCACGACGAGCAGTGCGATGACGACGAAGGCGGCGGCCAGATAAGCGAGCGACAGGCCGCTGGTGTAAAACAGCGCGATGATGATGACGGCGCCGAGATCGTCGATGATGGCCAGAGCGGTGAGGAAGACCTTCAGCGACGCGGGCACGCGGCTGCCGAGCAGCGAAAGCACGCCGAGCGCGAAGGCGATGTCGGTGGCGGTGGGGATCGCCCAACCGGAGAGCGCTGCCGCATTGTCGCGGTTGATCAAGACATAGACCAGCGCCGGCACCGCCATGCCGCCGGCGGCGGCGATGCCCGGCAGCACGCGGCGCGGCCAGGTCGAGAGCTGTCCGTCCAGCATCTCACGCTTGATCTCGAGCCCAACCAGCAGGAAGAACACCGCCATCAGCCCGTCATTGATCCAATGCGATACGCTGAGCGGCCCGAGATAGGCGTGCAGGACGGCGGAATAAGTTTCGGCCAAAGGCGAGTTGGCGACGATCAGCGCAAGGGCTGCGGCCATCATCAGCATGATGCCGCCGGCGGCCTCGCCGTCAAGGAATTCACGCAGAATCGATTTCGGCCGCTTATCTTGCATGGTCCCTCCGTCCGTCGCCCCGACCTGACGGCCGGAACCTATAACGTATGATGCGCAGCCCGGCTGGCGAAGCAAGCGTTCGAGTTCACATTGACAGATCGCCTGCTTCGGCAGTTGGCCGAAACGCCCGTCGCTTCGTCATACACGGGCGAAGCAAGGAGCGAAGCGACGCGGCGCAGACCCGAGGATCCATTCCGTTACATCGGAGCGGTGCCAACGGTGCAGAATTCCGCTCCGCTGCGTTCTGCGGCCGGGATCACGGAATGGATCCTAAAGTCTTCGCGACGGAGCTTCGCTCCTGCTTCGCCCTAGGATGACGACACTCGTTTAACGCGGCGCGCGCTTCGCCAGTATCCGCTGCAGGGTCCGGCGGTGCATGTTGAGGCGGCGCGCCGTCTCGGAGACGTTGCGGTCGCACATTTCGTAGACGCGCTGGATGTGCTCCCAGCGCACGCGGTCGGCCGACATCGGGTTTTCCGGGGGCGCCGCACGTTCGCCGGAGGTGCGGGTGAGCGCGGCGAAGACGTCGTCGGCATCTGCGGGCTTGGAAAGATAGTCGACGGCGCCGAGCTTCACGGCGGTCACCGCGGTGGCGATGTTGCCGTAGCCGGTCAGGATGATGGCGCGGGCGTCGTCGCGCTTCTCGCGGATGGCAGCGACGACATCGAGGCCGTTGCCGTCGCCGAGCCGCATGTCGACAACCGCATAGGCCGGCGGATGGGCGCGCGCCTTGGCGACCGCCTCTTCCACGCTCTCCGCCGTCTCGACCACGAACCCCCGTGTCTCCATGGCGCGGGCAAGCCGGGTGAGGAACGGCTTGTCGTCCTCGACGATGAGCAGCGAGGTGTCCTCGCCCTCGACCATAGCGCCAGTCGTTTCGTCTCCGCTCATCTTATCGGCATCCCACTGACCTGAGGCGCGCCGCGCCGAAACCTACCCTGGCGAAGGCCCGTCCGATCCCTGTTTCCGGGCATATCGTCTTCCCCAAGCCGCTGCACAGTTTTAGGCGACATGCCTCACTTTTACGCAGATACAGTCCTGCAAAGGCAATGTCCAATTTTTAGAGCCGGCAACAGAGCTGCCATGCGGTAATTGCAAGGCTTTCTCACCGTTTCGCAATTCCGGACGGAAAGCTGCGGCGAAGTTGCCGAGCCCAACCGCTGCGCACTTTTTCTGGAATTGCGCTAGGCATTGTCGAACATGGTGGCCGAGGCCTGTTCCTGGTTGAGGAAGAGGCCGCGCGGCCAGGAGATCTGCACCACTGCGCCTTCGCCGAGCCCGCTCGAATTGCGGAAATCGATGGTGGCGCCGGAACGCTCCAGCAAGGTCTTGGCGATGAACAGCCCGAGCCCCAGGCCGCCGCCGGCCTCAGTGCCCTGGCGCGTCGACATATAGGGCTCGCCGATGCGGTCGATGATCTCGGCGGGGAATCCCGGCCCGTCGTCGGTGATGGAGAAGATGACCTTCTCATCGTCCCAGCTCCAGCTGACGGTGACGGCGTTGCGGGCGAAATCGACGGCATTCTCGACCAGATTGCCGAGCCCGTAGATGACGCCGGGATTGCGCTGGCCGACCGGCTCGGGACCGATGCGCTCGCCGGGCCGCAGCCGGATCGAGATGCCGAAATCGCGATGCGGCGCCGTCACCTCCTCGACCAGCGAGGTGAGCGGCATGCGCGACAGATGCGCTTCGCCTTCCGAGGAAAGGCTGGTCAGCCGCTTCAGTATCTCGCGGCAACGCTCGCTTTGTGAGCGCAAGAGCTTCACGTCCTCGCCATATTTCGGATCCTTGCCGAGCGCCTTTTCCATCTCCTTGGCGACGACGGTGATGGTGGCCAAGGGCGTGCCCAGCTCGTGCGCGGCCGCCGCCGCCAGCCCGTCCAGCGCCGAAAGGTGCTGCTCGCGCTGCAGCACCAGTTCGGTGGCGGCCAGCGCATTGGCGAGCAGGCGCGCTTCCGCAGCGACGCGGAAGGCATAGATGGCGGTGAAGGCGATCGAGGCAAACACAGCCATCCACATGCCGGCGACATAGATGAAGGGCATCGGCAGCGGCGAGCCCTCATACCAGGGCAGCGGCAAATGGAAGAACACCAGAAGCGTGGCCGCCAGTATGACCAACGCGCCAAGGATGGCCGTGAACCGCAGCGGCAGCGAAGCGGCGGAGATGACGACCGGCACCGACAGCAGCACGCAAAACGGATTGGTCAGGCCGCCCGTCATGTAGAGCAGGCCGGTGAGCTGGACGCCGTCGAAGGTGAGGATCACGAAGGCCGAAAGCGGGGTGAGCCGATGCGCCGCCGGATAGCGGAAGGTGAGCCACAGATTCATCCAGGCCGAGCAGGCGATCAGCGCAAAGCACATCGACACCGGAAGCGGGAATTTCAGGCCATAGGCGACGACCAGCACGGTCAGGCTCTGCCCGACAATCGCCAGCCAGCGCAGACGGATCAGCGTGTTGAGCCGCAGCCGCTGGCTTTGCTGGGAATCGGGCGCGCGCAGGATGTTGGTCATTGCCAAGGATTACAGCCGCAGGAGCGGAAACGATAGAGCATCGTCTTTGCCTGATGCATGTCGTTGTCCCAAAACCGCTGCGCACTTTTGGGCGACATGCATTACGTCCCACGCGGCTTGGCGCGGCTGGTGGCGGCGGCCAGCAGCGGGTTTTCCGGCCAGATATGCTTTGGATAGCGACCGCGCATGTCGGCGCGCACATCCGCCCAGGAGCCACGCCAGAAGCCGGGAAGATCGCGCGTCGTCTGGATCGGGCGGTGTGCCGGCGACAGCAATTCGAGCGTCAGCGGAACGGTTCCGTTTGCGATCGCCGGATGACGGTCGAGGCCGAACAGTTCCTGCACGCGGATCGAAAGCACCGGCCACTCGCCGTCATAGCGGATCGGCACGTGACTGCCGGACGGTGCGTCGAAATGGGTCGGCGCCAGCGCGTCGACCTTGCGCTGCAGGTCGTGCGGGACCAGCGCCATCAGCGCCGACGACAAAGTCGCCGGCTTGATGGCTGCGAAAGAGGCATCGCCGGAGAGAAACGGCAGGAGCCAGTCGTCGAGGCTTTCGATAAGCGCTTCGTCCGAAATGTCGGGCCAAGGCGCGCCAAGGCCGCGATGCAGCCAGCCGAGCCGTTGGCGGAGCGCCTCCGCCTCCTTCCCCCAATCGAGCAGCGACAGGCCGTGCTGGCGCAAGGCATCGAGGATGGCCTGATCGGCGTCGGCGCCGGACGGCGCGGGCAACATGCGCTCGGAAAGCGTGATGGCGCCGATCCTGGCGGTCTCGCGCATGCGCACGGCGCGGCGCTCGCGGTCGAAGCTCGCCTCGCGCTTCGTCTCGATGCGGTCGGCAAGGGCGGCGCGGATATCGGCTTCATCGACCGGGGCGGCGGCGGTGATGCGGGCGTTCTGCGCCTTGCCCTGCACGTCGGCGACGACGAGCCAGGTTTCATTGGCAAGCGGATCGGCGGCATCGACCATGGCGCCGGAGCCATTGGCGAGCACGAAGCGGCCGCGCTCACCGCGCGCCCTTGCCACGCGATCCGGCCAGGCATGAATGAGGAGCGAGCCGGCGTTGGCCGTCTCGCCGCCCTGCCCGCCGCCGGCCTGCCTGGCCAAACGCTCGGCGAGCTGCCTGGCGGCGTTGGCGCGAGGGGATTTCTCGCCGCGCAACCGGATCAGACGCCGCTCCAGGTCGGCGCTGTCGCCGCCCAGCCCGCGCTCGGTCAAAAGCACGGCCAGCACGGCCGCTTCCCGCGCATGGCCGCTCTTCGCCGCTTCGGCCACCATATGCGCCAGCCGCACCGGCAGCGCCAGCTTGCGCATGGCGGCGCCCGCCTCGGTCAACCTGCCGGCATCGTCGATGGCATGCAGCGCCTTGAGCAGCACTCCCGCCTCGCTGAGCGCCGGGGCCGGCGGCGGATCGAGGAAGGACAGGCTCGACGGATCGGCGACACCGAAGGCGGCGCAGTCCAGCAGCAATCCGGACAGGTCGGCCTCGAGGATTTCGGGCGGCGTGAAGGCGGGAAGCGACGCGGTCTGCTCGGCCCGCCACAGGCGCACCGCCACGCCGGCTTGAGTGCGGCCGGCGCGGCCGGCGCGCTGGTCGGCCGAGGCCTTGCTGACGCGCACGGTTTCCAGGCGGGTCAGACCGCTTGCCGGCTCATAGCGCGGCAGCCGCGACAGGCCGGAATCGATGACGACGCGCACGCCGTCGATGGTGATCGAGGTCTCGGCGATCGAGGTCGCCAGCACCACCTTGCGGCGGCCGGCCGGCGCCGGCCTGATCGCCGCGTCCTGCGCTCTGTTGTCGAGCTGGCCATAGAGCGGAACGATGTCGGTGTCGGCGGCGACGTTGCCCGCGAGCCGCTCGGCGGTGCGCTCGATCTCGCGCTGTCCGGGCAGGAAGGCAAGCACGCTGCCCGGCTCGCCGGCCAAAGCCGCGCGCACGGCCCTGGCCATGGCGTCCTCAATCGCCGTGCCTGCCGGCCGCTCGTCGTAGCGGATCTCGACCGGATAGGCGCGGCCCTCGCTTTCGATCACCGGCGCCTCCGACAAAAGCTTCGCCACGCGCGCGCCGTCGAGCGTCGCCGACATGACCAGCAGACGCAGGTCCGGCCGCAGCGCGCCCTGCACATCGAGCGCCAGCGCCAGACCGAAATCACCGTCGAGCGAACGCTCGTGGAATTCGTCGAAGATCACCGCCGAGACGCCGGGCAGCTCCGGATCATCGAGGATCATGCGCGAGAGCACGCCTTCGGTGACGACCAGGATCCTTGTCCGCGCCGAGGTGCGGTTCTCCATGCGCATGGCGTAGCCCACCGTGCCGCCGGGCTCCTCGCCCAGCAATTCGGCCATGCGGCGGGCAGCGGCGCGGGCGGCGAGCCGCCGCGGCTCGAGCAGCACGATCCGGCCCTCACCGAGCCAAGGCGCGTCGAGCAGCGCCAGCGGTACCAGCGTCGTTTTGCCGGCGCCCGGCGGCGCCACCAGCACGGCGCTGCTACGCCGCGAGAGCGCTTCGCCGAGCGCCGGCAGCACGGCTGTGACCGGAAGCTCCGGCAAGGGGTTCGTCGTCATTTTGCCCGCATATCAGCGGTCGCGGTCACCGTGCAATGTGTCGGAGCCATGCAGGTCAAAGCCGGGCACGCGTAAACGGGTTCCAGCGCACGGTGCCAAGCCGCACTTCCTCGCGCACCATGGTGAGGAGGCCTGAGGCGCCGACGACTGCAAGGCCGACCAGCGTCATCGCATCGGGATATTCCCGGAAGAACATCGCCCCGAGAATGACCGCCCAGACGATCTGCGAATAATGCGTCGGGGCAATGCGATTGGCCGGGGCGTATTTGGCCGCCAGGAGATGCAGCAATTGGCCGCCGGCGGTGAACAGGCCGCCCAGCACCAGCCAGCCCAATTGCCACAGATTGGGGAGCGTAAATGACGTCGCGACTGCACCGACCCCGTTGAAGAGCAGCCCATAGCCGATCAGCGAGCCCAGCATGGTCGTGCGCTTTTCCTGCTGGGCAAGCGAGCGCATCAGGATGACGATGGTTGCCGCGACGAAGGCATTGGCGAAGGCGGCGAGATGGCCAAGATGCAATTCGCGGAAGCCCGGCCTCACCACCAGCATGACACCGGCGAAGCCAGCGACCACGGCAAGCCACCGCCAGGGGCCGACCTCCTCCTTCAGGATGACGGTCGAAAGCACGGTGACGAGCAACGGGGCCAGGAAGAGCAGCGCGTAAACCTCCGCCAGCGGAATGGTGGTGAAGGCATAGACGCTGAGCACGCCCGAGGCGATGCCGGCCCAAGCGCGCGCCTGCACGGCCCAGGGCCGCCCGGTGCGCCAGAAATCGCGCCAGCGCTCCTCCTTCGGCCGGGTGAAGAAGAGGAAACAGCCGGCAAACAAGGTCATGAAAAAGCCGATCTCGAAGACGGTGAACTGCCCGCCCAGACCCTTGATGACGGCGTCGCTGAACGAATAGTTTGCGTAAGCGAGAAGGGCGAGCAGGATTCCGTTCGGCACGATTCCAATTCCGGGAGAAAGACGTGAAGATACTGGCGCTGGGGGCACATCCCGACGATATCGAGATATTCATGTTCGGTACGCTGGCCGCCTATGCCGCGCAAGACGCAGAACTGACTTTCGCCATAGCCACGGACGGCGCCAGGGGCGGCATGGGCGACCCCAAGGCGCTTGCCCGCTTGCGGCGCAAGGAAGCGACCACGGCGGCAGGCCTGCTCGGTGTCAAGCCGCGCTTCCTCGACTTTCCCGACGGGGAGCTCGTCGCCGATGCCGCGTTGATTGCCGCGCTGAAAGCGCTGATCGGCGAGGTGAAGCCCGACCTCGCCATCACCCATGCGCCCTCCGATTATCATGGCGACCACCGCGCCTTGTCCGACGGCGTACGGCTCGCCGCATCCTTCGCGGTGCCGGTGCTGCATGCCGATACGCTCGGCGGCACCGGCTTTTCGCCGACGCATTATGTCGAGATCTCGCATCATTGGGACATCAAGGCGAAAGCGATCCTCGCGCACCAGTCGCAAGGTCCGGAGCACTATGTGCACAGGGCGCGCCTCCAGAACGAGTTTCGCGCCGGACAGTGCAACGGCGCACCCGGCGCGCTGGCCGAGGCTTTCCGCTTCGAGCCGACCTTCCCCTTCGCCGACATACGCGCGCTCCTGCCGCCGGCGCCGCCGATCCGGCCGGTGTGACGACAGGTCCGGGCCCCGCCAACGCGGCCAGCTGACGTCAGCAGCACCCAGGTCCGGCGATCATTTCCCAATGATTTCAATGAGGCATTTCGCCATGCTGCGGCGCAGCAACGAATTCGCTTGCGTTGTTTAGTAAAAAGCGCATCACTAAACAAATTACTAAACATCGGGCGACGCATTCGCCCGCCGTGTTTGGGCCCTCGGAGGAGCGAGGGTTGAGGGCTCTTGAAACCGTCATCCGGACGCGTTTCGCAAATGGGAGGTAAGGCATGAAATCGACCTTGAAACTGGCGTTGGGACTGGCCTCGGCGATCTTTGCGTCGACAGCCGTCTCGAACGTCGCGCATGCGGAAGACCTGACGCTGTGCTGGGCGGCATGGGATCCGGCCAACGCGCTCGTGGAACTGTCCAAGGACTTCACCAAGGAAACCGGCATCGGCATGAAATTCGAATTCGTGCCATGGACCAATTACGCCGACCGCTTCCTCAACGAGCTCAACTCGCACGGCAAGCTCTGCGACCTGATCATCGGTGACAGCCAGTGGATCGGCGGCGCCGCCGAGAACGGCCACTACGTCAAGCTGAATGACTTCTTCGACAAGGAGAAGATCAGCATGGACGACTTCGTGCCGGCGACCGTGGTCGGCTATTCCGAATGGCCGAAGAACACGCCGAACTACTGGGCGCTGCCGGCCATGGGCGACGTCGTCGGCTGGACCTATCGCAAGGACTGGTTCTCGCGGCCCGAGTTGCAGAAGGAATTCAAGGAGAAGTATGGCTGGGATCTCGCCCCGCCGACCACCTTCGACCAGCTGAAGCAGATCGCCGAATTCTTCCAGAAGCGGCAGATCGACGGCAAGACCGTCTATGGCGCCTCCATCTACACCGAGCGCGGCTCGGAAGGCATCACCATGGGTGCCATGGACGTGCTCTACAGCTACGGCTTCCAATATGAGAACCCGAAGAAGCCCTACGAGATGGAAGGCTTCGTCAACTCCGAGAAGTCGGTGAAGGGGCTGGAATTCTACAAGGCGCTCTACGACTGCTGCACACCGCCCGGCGCCTCAAACAGCTACATGGGCGAAGGTGTCGACGCCTTCAAATCCGGCCAGGTGGCGATGCACATGAACTTCGCCTTCACCTGGCCCGGTCTGCAGAAGGACGAGAATGTCGGCGGCGACAAGATCGGTTACTTCGTCAATCCGAAGGGTCCCGACGGCGACCAGTTCGCGCAGCTCGGCGGCCAGGGCATTTCGGTGGTCTCCTATTCCGACAAGCAGGAATCGGCGCTGAAATACATCAAATGGTTCGCCAATAAGGATGTGCAGGCCAAGTGGTGGTCGCTCGGCGGCTATTCCTGCCTGAACTCCGTGGTCAAGGACCCGAAGTTCCCGTCCAGCCAGCCCTATGCGCAGGCCTTCCTCGACTCGATGGCAATCGTGAAGGACTTCTGGGCGGAACCCAGCTACGCGCCGCTGCTGCAGGCCTCGCAGAAGCGCTTCCATGACTATGTCGTGGCCGGCCAGGGCTCGCCCAAGGACGCGCTCAATGGGCTGGTCAAGGACTGGACGCAGGTCTTCCAGGACGACGGCAAGATGTAAGCTCCTCCCGAGCTTGATCCACGCGTCCCGTGCCGCCCTTGGCACGGGACGCAGTTCAGATAAATTCCACAGTCGAGACTTACCCGTGACCGAAGCAGGACTTACCATGCTCGATCGGACTGCGGACAACGTCGCCCGGGCAACACCGGAACCGTTGGCCAAGAAGATCCGGGGCATCAGCGACAAGGGCCTCGCCTGGCTGTTCATCTCGCCGACGATCCTTTTGCTGTTGGCCATCAACATCTTCCCGCTGTTCTGGGCGATCTATCTCTCCTTCACCAATTTCCGCGCCAACCGGCCGAACGAGGTGGTGAAGAATCTGGGGCTCGCCAATTACCGACGCATCCTCGGCGACCAGGACATCTGGATCGCAATGCAGACGACGGCGCATTTCGTGTTCTGGACGATCCTTCTACAGACGGTGATCGGCTTCACGCTGGCCTGGCTGATCGACCGAAAATTCCGCGGCCACGCCTTCTGGACCACCATCATCCTGGTGCCGATGATGTTGTCGCCGGCGGTGGTCGGCAATTTCTGGCGCTTCCTCTACGAGCCGCAGATCGGGCTGTTTTCCTACGTCGTCTCATTCGTCACCGGCATTCCGCCGACGAATGTGCAGATGCTGTCCAATGTCGAGCTGGCGCCGTGGGCGATCATCATCGTCGACACCTGGATGTGGACGCCTTACGTGATGCTGATCTGCCTCGCCGGCCTGCGCTCCATCCCCGAATACATCTATGAGGCGGCCGAGGTCGACCGCGCCTCCAACTGGCGGCAGTTCTGGTCGATCACGCTGCCGATGGCGCTGCCCTTCATCATGCTGGCGGTGCTGTTTCGCGGCATCGAGAATTTCAAGATGTTCGACATGGTCAACCTGCTGACCGGTGGCGGACCTGGCTCGACCACGGAAGTCGCCTCGATCACGCTGAAGCGGCAGGCCTTCGAGAGCTGGCGCACCGGCTATTCCTCGGCCTTCGCCATCATCCTGTTCGTCGCCGTGTTCGGGCTGGCCAACATCTACGTCAAGGCGCTCAACAAGGTGAAGCAGAGATGAGCCTGACCACCGCCCATTCCGTCGTAGCACCCTCGTCGAACGCGAAGCTGGTCGCCGGCACGATCATCATAGCCTATGCGCTGATCTCGATCGTGCCGCTGCTGTGGATCTTCGCCACCAGCTTCAAGACGCCGCCGGATTCGATCGCCTATCCGCCGAAGATCGTCTTCCAGCCGAGCATCGAGGGCTATTGCAACCTCTTCACCACACGCACAAGGCAGACGCCGGACTACATCAACTCGCTCGGACCGGCGACCGGCTTCTGCGACGAGACCGTGCGCAAGCGCAACATGGTGATCGCCGGGCCGTCGAACTTCCTGCCGCGCTTCGTCAATTCGCTGATCATCGCCTTCGGCTCGACCTTCTGCGCGGTGTTCCTCGGCACGCTCTCGGCCTATGGCTTCTCGCGCTTCAAGGTGCCTCTGGCCGACGACCTTTTGTTCTTCATCCTGTCGACGCGTTTCATGCCGCCGATCGCGGTGGCGATCCCGATCTACCTTATGTATCGCGAGCTCGGCCTCTCCGACACCGCGCTCGGCATGATCCTGCTCTACACCGCGGTCAATGTCTCGCTGGCTGTGTGGCTGCTCAAGGGCTTCATCGACGAGATCCCGCGCGAATATGAAGAGGCCGCGATGATCGACGGCTATACGCGGCTGCAGGCCTTCTGGCGCACTGTGCTGCCGCAGGCGACGACCGGCATCGCCGCGACCGCCATCTTCTGCCTGATCTTTGCCTGGAACGAATATGCGTTCGCAGCGCTGCTCACTTCCGGCACCGCGCAGACCGCGCCGCCCTTCATCCCGACCATCATCGGCGAAGGCGGCCAGGACTGGCCGGCAGTGGCGGCGGGCACGACCATCTTCCTGGTACCGATCCTCGTCTTCACCATCCTGCTGCGCAAGCAGTTGCTGCGCGGCATCACCTTCGGCGCGGTGCGCAAATGACTAGTGTGGGAATAAGTCGACCCCCACTCCGTCGAGCTTCGCTCGACACCTCTCCCCCGATCGACGGGGTAGAGGAAGGGCGCGAACTTCATTCAGCTAGGCTCCCTTCCTCTCCCTCCGGAGGGGGGAGAGGTGGCGCTGCGAAGCAGCGACGGAGTGGGGGAACCACTTGGCAACCATCTCTCCCGTTGAACGAGAAGAAAGGGAGGAACGCATGAACCGCTCTGTTGCCTCCAAACGCTCCTCTTGGCCCGTCTGGGCAAGGCGCGGCCTGATGGAAAACATCGCGACCGCGATCATCGCGATCGGCTTCCTGATGCTGTTCCAGCCCTTCGCGCTGTCTCTCTATACCTATTCCTTCGTCACCATGCTTGCCGGCACGGTGATGTTCATCATCGTCTCGAAATTCCCGGAATAACGATGGCCGAGATCCGTGTTCAGAATCTGAGGAAGGCCTTCGGCGCATTCGTCGCCGTGCAGGATTCCAATTTCGTCGTCGAGGACGGCGAGTTCTTCGTCATGCTCGGCCCGTCCGGCTGCGGCAAGACGACGACGCTGCGGATGATCGCCGGGCTTGAACTGCCGACCGGCGGCAAGATCCTGCTCGGCGGCGAGGACGTCACCATGCGCCGGGCGCGCGAGCGCGACATCGCCTTCGTCTTCCAGCTCTTCGCGCTCTACCCGCACATGAATGTGCGCAAAAATATAGGCTTCCCGCTGCTGGCGCAGGGCATGCCCTCGGCCGAAATTCGAAGCCGCGTCGAGGAGACAGCAAAGCTGCTGCGCATCGACCATCTGCTCGAGAAGTCCGTCTCCGGCCTTGCCGGCGGCGACCGGCAGCGCGTCGCGCTCGGCCGCGCCATCGTGCGGCGGCCGAAATGTTTTCTCATGGACGAGCCGCTCGGCACGCTCGATACCGAGTTTCGCGATCTGATGGTGCATGAGCTGCGCGAGCTGCACAACCGCATCCATGCCACGACGGTCTATGTCACGCATGACCAGATGGAAGCGATGTCGATGGCCGACAAGATAGCGGTGATGAATCACGGCGTCATCGAGCAGTTCGGCACGCCGCGCGAAATCTACGACCGGCCGGCGACCATGTTCGTCGCCGATTTCATCGGCTCGCCGCCGATGAATTTCCTGAAATTCGGCGGCGGGCTCGCCAGGGGCGCGAAGGAGATCGTCGTGCAGGGCGCCAAGGTCGCGGTGCCGGAGGTACGCGAGGATGTGGCACCCGCCGACATGGCGCTCGGCATCCGGCCCGAGCACATCCGCTTCGACGATGACTCGAAGCTGCGCGGCGCGATCTACGGCACCGAATATCTCGGCACCACGCAGATCGTCGCCGTCGAGACGGCCGACGGCATCATCAAGGCGCGCGTGCCGGCCGGCATCCATCTCAGCCCCGGCGAACAGGTCGGGCTGGCGCTGAACGGTGCGAGGCTGTCGCTATTCGAGAAGGGCTCCGGCCGCGCGGTCAGGACCGCCATGCATGATCAGGCAGCGGAGGCGCGCCATGGCTGACGTTCACATCCAGGGCGTGACCAAGAGCTTTGGCGACACCGTCGCGATCGAAGATCTCGACCTCGCGATCAAGGACGGCGAATTCGTCGTGCTGCTCGGGCCGACCGGCGCCGGCAAGACGACGACGCTGAGGCTGATCGCCGGACTGGAACGGCCGGACAGCGGCACGATCCACATCGGCGGCCATGACGCGACGGCGCTGTCGCCGGCCGAACGCGACACCGCCTTCGTCTTCCAGCAATATTCGCTTTATCCGCATCTTTCGGTGTTCGACAATCTCGCCTTCCCGCTGCGCTCGCCGGCGCGGCGGTTTCCGGAAGAGGCGGTGCGCCGCCGTGTCGAGGAGGTCGCACGCATGGTGCGCATCGACCACAAGCTCGACAACCGCTCGACGAAACTGTCCGGCGGCGAGATGCAGCGCGTCGCCATCGGCCGCGCCCTGGTGCGCAAGCCTGCGATCTACCTGATGGACGAGCCGCTGTCCTCGCTCGACGCCAAGCTGCGCGCCGATCTCCGGCTCGAGCTGAAGCGCATCCAGTCCGAGCTCGGCGCCACCATGCTCTATGTCACACACGACCAGATCGAGGCGATGACCATGGCCGACCGCATCGGCATCCTCGCCGACGGCATGCTGGTGCAGATCGGCACGCCGCGCGCGATCTATTCTGAGCCGGCAAATCTTCATGTCGCGGCGCGCCTCGGCCAGCCGGCTATCAACCTTCTGCCGGCCGGACTGCTGCCTGACGGCGGCGCCCCGACCGGAACGACGACGATCGGCGCCCGAACCGAGCATCTCGCGATCGAGAAGGCGATGAACGGCCATCCCGACGGGGTCGTCGACTGGGTCGAGCATTTGGGCGACCAGAACCACCTGCATGTGACGGTTGGGCCGAAGAAGCTGGTAACGCTCACCGATCCGGACACGCCTTTAGCCAAAGGGGATAAGGTGACGATCCGCTACCTGGCGCCGCTCTATTTCGGCTCGGACGGGCAAAGATTGATGTAGCCGGCTCGCACGACAAATTTGCAAACCGATTGACGACCGCAGATACGGACTGGACGAAATTCATGAAGCACTTTTTCAACCGCAAGGACACGATCGTCACCGAGGCGCTGGACGGCTTCCTCGCCACGGCGGGATCGGGCGCGCTGGCTCGCCTTGACGGCTATCCCGAGATCAAGGTCGTGCTGCGTGCCGAGTGGGACAAGACGAAGGTGGCGATCGTTTCGGGCGGCGGCGCGGGGCATGAACCCTCGCATGCCGGCTTCGTCGGGGCCGGGATGCTGACGGCGGCCGTCTCCGGCGAGATCTTCGCTTCGCCCAGCGTCGAGGCGGTGCTGGCGGCGATCCGCGCGACGACGGGACCGGCCGGCTGCCTGCTGATTGTCAAGAACTACACCGGCGACCGGCTTAATTTCGGACTGGCCGCGGAAAAGGCGCGCGCCGAGGGCCTTGCGGTCGAGATGGTGATCGTCGCCGACGACATCGCGCTTCCGGACATCGCGCAGCCGCGCGGCGTTGCCGGCACGCTGTTCGTGCACAAGATCGCCGGTCACCTGTCGGAAGCCGGCCATGACTTGGCATCGGTTGCCGCAGCGGCGCGCGCGGCGGCTAAGGATATCGTTTCGCTCGGCATCTCGCTTTCCTCCTGCTCGATCCCCGGACAGGCGCACGAGGAGCGCTTCGGCGCCGAAGACGGCGAGCTCGGCCTCGGCATTCATGGCGAGCCGGGCGTCGAGCGCATCGCGCTGCAGAGCGCCAGCTCGCTCGTCGCCATCATGGCCGAACGCCTCGCCGCGCGGCTCGATGCAGGCAGCCGTTATGCCTTGCTGATCAACAATCTCGGCTCGGTGCCGCCGCTCGAAATGTCTTTGATCGCCAACGCCGTCTTGTCCTCGCCGCTGGCGGAGGCCGTGGCGCTGACGATCGGCCCCGGGCATCTGATGACGGCGCTCAACATGAACGGCTTCTCGCTGTCGTTGCTCAAGCTCGACGCGGGACGCGAGGCGGCGCTGCTGGCGCCGGTCGGCCCGCATGCCTGGCTGCCCGCGAAGCCGGTTCGTCAGCCGGTCGTTATCGCGATGGCCAAGCCTGCCATCGGCACAGCCACAAAGCCCGCCAGCCGCGATGTGGCCGCCGAGCGGCTGATCAGAGCTGCCTGCCAAAAGCTGATCGCGCTCGAAGAGCCGCTCAACGGGCTCGACGCGAAGGCAGGCGACGGCGACACCGGCTCAACCGTGGCGACCGGCGCGCGCAGCATTCTCGAGCGCATCGACACGCTGCCGCTCGCCGACAAGGCCGCGACATTTGCCGCAATCGGCGATGCGCTGGGTGCGTCGATGGGCGGCTCCAGCGGCGTGCTGTTGTCGATCTTCTTCACCGCCGCCGCACAGACTTTGCGTTTCGGCGCAACTTTACCCAAGGCCTTGCTCGCCGGGCTCGACCGGATGATCTTCTATGGTGGCGCCAAGGTCGGCGATCGCACCATGGTCGATGCGCTGGAGCCGGCGCTGAAAGCCCTGGACGCAAGCGGGCTGGAAGCAGCGGCAGAAGCAGCGCGGCAAGGCGCCGAGGCAACCGCGGCGATGCAGAAGGCGAAGGCCGGGCGTTCCGCCTATATCGGCAGGCAACTTGACACGGCGGATCCCGGCGCCTTCGCGGTCGCCGAGGTTTTCGCCGCCGTGGCGGCGCTGTTCGCCCCGGCATGAAGGACAGGAAATGGCGCCAGCCGATTTCTCCCGATTGATCGCGGCGGCCGCCGATACGATCGCGGCACATGCCGAGGAATTGACCGCGCTCGACCAGGCGATCGGCGACGGCGATCATGGGCTGAACATGAAGCGCGGTTTCGAGGCCGTGCGCGCCGAAGCGGACGGCTTCGCGGCTAAGCCATTGCCCGAGGCACTGAAGGCGGTCGGCACCAAGCTGGTGATGACTGTGGGCGGCGCCTCCGGGCCCTTGTTCGGCACGCTGTTCATGGCGCTCGGCAAGGAATTGCCGGCAGCACCCGATCGAAGCGGCTTGGCCGCGGCACTCGGCAAGGCGATCGAGGCGGTTGCCGCGCGGGGTAAATCTCAAGTTGGCCAAAAAACCATGCTCGATGTGCTGCAGCCGGTGTATGAGGCACTGACTCAAGGCAAGACGGCAAGCGAAATCGCCGACGCCGCCGATCAGGCGGCTGAAGCCACGGTGCCGATGAAGGCCTTGCGCGGGCGCGCCTCCTTCCTGGGAGAACGCTCGATCGGGCATATGGACGCGGGAGCGCGCTCGACCGCGCTTCTGGTGCGCGCAGTCGCCGAAACTGTCGAGGGCATTTGATGAGCAATGTCGGTATCGTCATCGTGTCGCATTCGCCCCTGGTCGCCGAGGGCACGGCCGATATGGTGCGCCAGATGGTGGGCGACGAAGTGCCGCTTGCATGGTGCGGCGGAAACGGCCATGGCGGCCTCGGCACCAGCGTCGAGGCGATCATGGGCGCGATCGACAAGGCCTGGTCGGACGCGGGCGTCGCCATCCTGGTCGATCTCGGCGGCGCCGAGACCAACTCGGAGATGGCGGTCGAAATGATCGGCGAGCCGCGCTCCCACAGAATAGTCGTCTGCAACGCGCCGATCGTCGAGGGCGCGGTGATGGCGGCAACCGAATCCTCCGGCGGCGCCTCGCTCAAGGAAGTGGTGGCGACGGCGCATGAATTGTCGCCGTCGTGAACGAACGGGAACCGACTGAATGTCCGCATCCGCCGAAGCAACGGTCCTGATAACCCACGCGGTGGGACTGCACGCGCGCCCTTCGGTGAAGTTCACCAAGCTTGCCAAGTCGTTCGCGGCCGAGGTGGAAGTGGCGGTGGCGGCAAACGGTCCTTGGTTCGACGCCAAGAGCATCGTCAAGGTGATGGCGGCCAAGGCGCCGAAAGGGACCATGCTGCATATCCGCGCCAAGGGCGATGGCGCGACCCAGGCGGTGAAAGCACTGGTCGACCTGGTGCAGCGTGACTTCGACGAGGACGCGGATCATGCCCGGTCCGCTTGAGACCGATCTGAATGTCGCCAGGCCCGCAAGGAATGCGAGCCATGCGGGTTGAGGGTATCCCCGCCTCACCCGGCTACGCCGAAGGCCCGCTGTTCGACCTCGACCAGCCTCCGGCCAGCTACAAGGCCAAGGCGAGTGCCGAGGAAGAACAAGCCGCATTGGTGAGCGCAATCGGCAAGGCCGTCGGCCGGCTGGCGGCGTTGATCGAAACTGCCAATGGCGACGCCGCCGGCATTCTCGAATTCCACATCGCCATGCTGGAGGACGACGCGCTGAGCGGACCGGCCTTGGCGGCGATCGGCTCCGGACAGCCGGCGGACGCCGCCTGGCGCGCGGCGCTGGACAGCGAGATCGCCGGCTACGAAGCGTCGGACCAGGACTATTTCCGCGCCCGCGCCGCGGATTTGCGCGACATCCGCGACCAGGTGCTGCGGGCGTTGAGCGAGGACAGCGAGGCCGCGACGCCCCCGGGCGCGATCCTTTATGGCGACGACATCGCGCCGACGCGCTTCCTCGAAACCGATTGGAGCATAGGTGGCGGCATCGCGCTCAAGCGCGGCAGCACCGCCAGCCATGTCGCTATGCTGGCGCGCTCGCGCGGCGTGCCGATGGTCGTCGGTCTCGGCGACGAGGCTGAAACGCCCACCGGTGTCGCGCTGCTCGATGCCGAACGCGGCGGAATCATCTTTTCGCCTTCGCCGGCCGAGATCGAAACCTTCCGGCGGTCCGCCTCCACCTTCGCCGACCGCCAGGGCGCTGCGCGGACGTTCCTGACGGAGCCGGCGGTGACCAAGGCCGGCACCTCCGTGCGCGTCCAGGTCAACATCGCCTACCCTTCCGATGTCGACGGCATCGAAATCGAAAGCTGCGACGGCGTCGGCCTGATGCGCACGGAGTTCCTGTTCGGCAAGACGTTGCCGGATGAGGAGACGCAATATCGTGCGTATCGCAAGGTGCTGGAATGGGCAGGCGACAAGCCGGTGACCATCCGCACCGTCGATGCCGGCGGCGACAAGCCGGTGCCGGGTTTCACCGTCGAGGAAACCAACCCGTTTCTCGGCCTGCGCGGCATAAGGCTTTCGCTCAAGCGGCGCGACATTTTTCGCGTGCAGATACGGGCATTGCTGCGCGCCGCCATCCACGGCAATCTGAAGGTGATGTTTCCGATGATCGCCACGCCCGAGGAGTACAGCCACGCCGCCGCGCTGTTCGCGGAAGAACAAGCCGCGCTTGCCGCGCAGGGCGTCGCGCACCGGCTTCCGCCACTCGGCATCATGGTCGAGGTGCCGTCCGTCGCGCTGACGCCGGAGGATTTCGCCGATGTCGCCTTCTTCTCGATCGGCTCCAACGACCTGACGCAATATGTGATGGCGGCGGCGCGGGACAATGCGGCGGTCGCGCATCTCAACGCCGTCCGCAACCCGGCGGTGCTGCGGCTGATCGCTGCGATCACGGCCTTCGGACGGGAGAGAGATATTCCGGTCAGCCTATGCGGCGATGCCGGCGGCGATCCGGCAGCCATCCCGGCCCTGCTCGCGGCGGGCCTGCGCGACCTGTCGGTCGCGCCGGCGCAACTCGCCATGGCCAAGGCGGCCATCGCGGACGTTCTAGTGTAGACGCGGCATGGCCAGGACCGAGAAGATATTGGAAACAGGCTCGGAGGAGGCGATCCGCGCCTACAAGACGATCCTGTCGCAGGTGATCGACCAGCGTCCGTCGGGCATGCGCCAGCGTCTTGCCGACGCGCTCGGCAAGCACCGCAGCTTCGTCACCCAGATTTCCAGTCCGGCGTATTCGATCCCGATCCCGTCAAAGCATCTGCCGTCGATCTTTTCGGTCTGCCATTTCAGCCAGGCCGAGCGCGACCAGTTCATGGCCGCCTATCACCAGGCGCATCCCGGCAAGGCGCCCGCGGCCTCCGGGCCGCGCAAGACACGCCATGTCTCGCTCATCGTGCCGGATTTCGGCGACGACAGGCAGAACGCCGCGCTCGACCGGGCGATCAACGAATTTATCCAGAAAATAACCAGCATCGCCGGCAAGGGCAGCGGCTGAGCAAGAGCAATTCCAGGAAAAGTGTCCAGCGGTTTTTCCGTTCGGAATTGCGTAAACTAAGACGTCGGGAGGACTGCCATGAAGAAATTCATCAACTCGGTGGACACGGTCCTGACCGAAAGCCTCGACGGTTTCGCGGCCGCTCATGCCGACATACTCGTGCTTGGCGACGACCACAAATTCATCCGCCGCAGGGCGTTGAAGCCAGGCAAGGTGGCGCTGATCTCGGGTGGCGGATCCGGCCACGAGCCGCTGCATGGCGGCTTTGTCGGCCACGGCATGCTGGACGCCGCCTGCCCCGGCCAGGTCTTCACCTCGCCCACGCCCGACCAGATGCTCGCGGCCGTCCAGGACGTCGACACCGGCGCCGGCTGCCTGTTCATCGTCAAGAACTACGAAGGCGATGTGATGAATTTCGACATGGCGGCCGAGATGGCGGACCGCGTGCTGCAGGTGGTGACCAATGACGACGTCGCGGTCGAGAACTCGTCCTACACGACCGGACGGCGCGGCGTCGCCGGCACGCTGGTGGTGGAAAAGATCGTCGGCGCCGCCGCCGAGCAAGGCATGCCGCTGCCCGACCTCAAGGCGCTGGGCGACCGCGTCAACGCCGCGACGCGCTCGATGGGCGTGGCGCTGACCAGCGGCACGGTGCCCGCCGCCGGCAAGCCGACCTTCGCGATAGGCGACGGCGAGATGGAATTCGGTGTCGGCATTCATGGCGAGCCCGGCCGGCGGCGCGACACGCTGAAGAGTGCCGACGCCATCGCCGAGGAGGTTTGCGCAGCGATTGCCGGCGACTTCGGCGATCGCGCCAAAGGGCCGGCACTGCTGTTCGTCAACGGCTTCGGCGGCACGCCGTCGATGGAACTTTATCTGATGTACAACAGTGCCCGCAGAATGTTCGAAAGGCAGGGCGTGACGGTGGTCCGCTCGCTGGTCGGGTCCTATGTGACGTCGCTCGACATGGCGGGATGCTCGATCACGCTGACCATGCTGGACGACGAAACGTCAGCACTTTGGGACGCGCCGGTACACACAGCAGCGCTGCGCTGGGGGATGTAGCCGGCTTCAGCCAAAACCGAAGCCCGACGCCTCAAAGCGTCTTTGACGCCACGGCCACCACGCTGGAGAGTTTTCCAGCCTTGCGCAGCAAAGGCGCCTCATATTTCTTCTTCGTCATTTCCAACACCCTCCGGATCAATCCACAGAATGGACGATCCGCGCGGAAAGTCAAACTCACAAGCCGGCTTTGCCGCCGCGCACTGGTTTCCAGTGTGCTTTTCTGTAAGCATGGGCTTGTTGCTATCATTCGAACGCCGTCCGGGTTAATGCTGCCTTCTCTTGCGCCTGCCGATGAAAAACTGCTGCTGACCTTCGCCGACCCAGAGGCATCGGCCGCCATTGGCGATGGCCTTGCGGCAGCAACCCTGCTGGCGCTGCTCGCCAACGCTGAGTTCCACGGCGTGCTGCCGATCATGCTGCGCAAACTCAGGGAGATCGGTGACGCCCGACTGCCGCAGGACGCAACCCTGCAGCGGAGACTGTCGGAGTTGCGCGACGAGGCGACGATGGCGACCGGCCAATCGATGCTGCTGCAGTACCATGGCGAACGCATCATGAAAGCGCTGGCGGCAAAGGGCGTGCCGGCCCGGATCGTCAAGGGGCCGGTGTTCGCGCGCAAGCTCTATAGTCAGGTTGCAGATCGTCCCTTCACCGACATTGACATTCTCGTCGACCCCGCCAGCATCGAGGCGGCCAACAAGACCATCGGCGAATGCGGCTTCGAGCTCGGCAGCGACGAGGCCAAATCGCACGAGCTGCAGGAATTCAAATGGCTGGAGAAAGAGAACTCCAGCCTGCTGATCGAATTGCATGGCAATCTGGTGCACGACACCGGCATGCGCAGACGCCTGTCGTTTGGCTTCCGCGAGTTGCAGGCGATCGACGGCGGCGAAACCGACACGCCGGCCGCGCTGCTCACCATCGCCATCGTGCATGCCGCCGGCGGCCACAAGTTCCACCGCCTGCAGCTCTGCGTCGACGTGCTGCAGGCGGTGCGGGCGCTGAAATCGTCTCAAGAGGAAGCGCGGCTGCTCGATGCCGCCCGCATGACCGGCATCGAGCTCGAGCTGGCCACAGTCCTCAACGTCACCGGACGCCTGTTCGACGCGCCGCGCGCGATCGAGCTTGCCGACCGCATCAAGCCGGACCTCTCGATACGATTGGCCAAATGGCTGATCACCGGCAACATGCTGCTTCGGGTCAATTCGCGCGAAAAGCTGCGCTCGCGCCTCAGCCGCGATGCCTTCCGCTGGGTGCAGAGGCTGGCGCGGCCGCGACCGTATCCAGTCTGAGCTCGGCATGGAGAACCCGCTCTCGGCCGTATTCATCACCGAGATTTCGTCCGTCACTGCGCCCATGCTTGCGCGCTGGGCAGATAACGGCCATCGCGTTGCTGCCGTGGTCGTGCCGGGCCGACTTGCCGGCAAGCGCTTCAGCTTCAGTGCCCTGCGCCGCCGCCTGCGGCGACGGTTTGCGTTGAGGTCTCATCTCGGCCACGCCATGCCCCCATTGATCGAATTCAGCCCGCCCCATGACTGGGATGCGCTTGGGCCGCGGCTCAGCGCGGCCCGCGCCGATCTTTTGATCTGTTTCGGATACAGCAAACTGATCCCGCAAACCGTGCTGGAGCTGTTTCCGAAGGGCGGCCTCAACCTGCATCCCGCGCTTCTGCCGCACTATCGCGGCCCGCATCCAATGCACCGGCTAATTATCGACCAGATGCATGAAGCCCATGGCGGCGTGACCTTGCACAAGATGACATCCGGCTTCGATGCGGGCGATATCCTGGCGCAGGTTAGCTTTGCAGCAGAGGATTGGCGTTCGGCCGCAACGGTGAACCAAGCCCTGGCCAACGCAATGGCTGTGCTCGCGACGGATGTTGCGCCTGAGTTTTGCAGGGGCAGGCTTGCCGGAATGCCCCAGCCGGATGGGGCCTATGTCTGGGCGCGCATCGAGCGCGGCCCGTTTATCGTCGGCAAACAATTTTCAAGCGAGCATGTCGCGCGGCTATGCCGGATCGTCGGGTCGAGTGTTCCGGTCAGTGTCCTGATCAATGGCAGACCGGTCCGGCTCGCTCAGCCGATCCGCCGCCTGGGACCACCCAGCGGCGAAGCCGCGAAATGCCGACGGGGACTTGTGGAATTCGACTGCGCCGACGCGCGCGTCGTGCATCTGGTCTACAACAAACTGTCCCGGCTGTTCTTGCGTTGGCAGTCAAAACCCCGCCACCGCGGTCGAGAGCAGCCATCCTTCGACATCCGGCGTTTCGGCGCGAAGGACTGAGCACGCGTCAACTTGGCAGCGCAGCGCGGATCAGCGCTGCCGCCTCGGCCGGACTTGCCCCGACTTCCAGCGTGAAGGTCGGCACCGCCTTCACCAGCATCGCGATCGTCGCCATGCGCCTTTTCTGCAGCGACAGCAGGCCGGTCATGCCGGTCCTTACATTGTCGGTTGCCAAAGCCACCATGGCGTCTGTCCTGGCCATCGGCAGCAGCCGGGTCTCGGCGTCTGCCGAGCGTGCAAGGTGCAGGAGCGCTGTGACGGGCCTGGCGCGCACATCCTCGACACGGATGATGTCGCCGAGGCGGTCCAGCGAAACGGATTGCTCGCCCTCGGCGTCCCACTTCTCGCCCAGGCAGGGTGCGACGAAGGGCAGCATCGCCGCCGTGTTGCGGTGGACCTTCACCTTGCGCGGCATGCCCCAGGCCGTGATGCCCTGCGAGCTTGCGTTGAGGATCATCACGTCGTCCGAGCAGAGGCCGAAGCCCCGCGAGGCAAGCGCGAGCGATGTGGTGGACTTGCCCGTGCCGCTCGGCGCGTGGATGAGGACCAGGCCGTCCTTTCCAGGCAAGGTGAGACCCGCAGTGTGCAGCATATGCTGGCCGTCCGCATCGAGTGCTGCATCCAGCACCATCATCAGCAAAGTCCACTTGATCTTGCTGTCGGGATGAAGACGGATTTTGGCTCGGCCCTCGCCGTCGTGGATCGATAGCGTCTGCTGGCCCGGAAAGACGAGATGGAAGACGCTTCCGGCGTCGATCATGCGGCAATGGCCGTCCAGCGGCACGTCGCCGTCGAAAGCCAGCTTTCCTTCGGGGTTCTCGTGCAACTCAAGCGTTTCGACGATGTCGACGCGAAAACCGAGCTGGACAGGCTCGTTCACACGCAGGGCGCCGAGCATCAGGTCGAAGCTCGGCCACAGGTCGGCACGCGCGGCGGTGATGCCTATGACCTGGCCGTTGAGATCATAGCGGAAGGTCTGCTCGCTCAAGCGGCTGGCGCCTTCATGCTGGCCGGGTGGCGGTAGATCTCCACCATGCCGGGCTGGCTGTCGCTCACCACTGGCTTGCCGTCGAGGCAGACCCAGCAATGCGCCGACAGGCGAGGCTCGTGCATCGACCTGGCGTCGACGCCGAAATGCAGCTCTGGATTAAGACCAGCCATGCGCAGAAAGCGGAAGCCGAGCAGACCTTCGCGAAGGCATCTGCGGTCGCGCATCAGCCAGGGGCGTCGCACCGTCCGCTTGACGCGATGGACGATGTAGGTCCAGGGCAAGTCGCGATAGGGTGCGGGCGACTGCAGCGGCGCCAGTTTCAACACGCTTTCGAAATCGCGCCGGCCAACCAGCACCGGCATCAGCCGGGCGCTGAGCCACAAATGGACGCGGAACAGGGCGCGCAGGACCGGTCCGTCGGCCATCACGCGTCCGGGTCGGCGAGAATGCCTTCAGCCACCAGCTCGGCGGCCAATTCGGCCATATCCTGATCGAGCGTTGCCTTGTCGACCTCGAATTCCTCCGACAGCAGATCGACGATCTGGTCGAGCTTGCGCGCGCCGTTCACCTTGTCGAGAAAAGCCTCGGTCGTGTCGTTGCAGGTGTAAAGCTGGCCGCTGCGCGCCAAAAGCACGACCGCGCCATCGCCGACATGCTGCACGGACGCATCGTCCGCCATGCGCAGCACCGTTTCAGAGCCGATTTCAGCCATCCGCCCGCTCCCTTCGCTGAAAGAGCAATTAGCGCGGCGCCGCAAGGCTGTCCATCGCCATGCATGGCGAAGGGGGACGATCGACCCTGCAGGTGTCTGCCCGCTACCAGGCAATATTAGCGAAGTCTTGCCTTGCTTCCCCTGAGTAAGCTATGAGTCCGCCGGGCTTTGGGGAGTGATCTGTATGCGTTACAATTGGGAACGGGCTCCGACGGCGTTCGAGCGCCATCGGAAGGCGCTTGCGGCGGCCATCCTGATCGCCGGCGGCGTCGGGCTGATGCTGGCGGCGCTGCCGCTTTAAGCCGGCTGATATCTCGGACCGTGACGGCGACGCCTCCACCGAAGGCGCCGAACAGAGACGTTTGCCGGCGATGTCGACCAAAATGCAGGAAGACATGGCCGCCACGCGCGGCTTAGTCTATGGCAGGGCGGCAGAACGTTTCTTGGGAGGAAGGCGGATGGCCTCACGCTACCGCGAAGTCTATGAGAGCTGGAAACGCGACCCCATAGGGTTCTGGGCCGAGGCGGCGAAGGGGATCGACTGGTATAGGCCGGCCGAAAAGGTCTTTGATCCGGAAGCCGGCGTTTATGGACGCTGGTTCACCGGCGCCACCTGCAACACCTGCTTCAACGCCATCGACCGCCATGTCGCCGGTGGCCGCGCCGACCAGTTGGCGCTGATCCATGACAGCGCGATCACCGGCACGGTGCGGAAATTCACCTATGCGGAGCTAAAGCGCGAGGTGGTCGCGTTGGCGTCGGTGCTGAGGCATCGCGGCATCGGCAAGGGCGACCGCGTCATCATCTATATGCCGATGGTGGCGGAGGCGGCCGTCGCCATGCTCGCCTGCTCCCGCATCGGCGCCGTGCACTCGGTGGTGTTCGGCGGCTTCGCCTCGCACGAGCTCGCCACCCGCATCGACGACGCCAAGCCGAAGCTGATCATCACCGCCTCCTGCGGCCTGGAGCCAGGCCGCGTCGTCGCCTACAAGCCGCTGCTCGACAAGGCGATTGAGATGTCGAAGCACAAGCCCGACGCCTGCCTCATCCTGCAGCGCGAGCAGCTGCGCTGCGAGATGAAGGACAATTACGACTTCGATTATGCGGACGCGGTGGCGCGCGAACGGGCGGCCGGCGCCAATGTCGACTGTGTGCCGGTATTGGCCACCGACCCGCTCTACATCATCTACACCTCCGGCACGACCGGCCAGCCGAAGGGCATCGTGCGCGACAATGGCGGCCACATGGTCGCGCTGAAATGGACCATGGACAACGAGTTCGGCGTCAAGCCGGGCGAGGTGTTCTGGGCGGCTTCCGATGTCGGCTGGGTGGTCGGCCATTCCTATATCGTCTACGGACCGCTTCTGCATGGCTGCACCAGCGTGCTGTTCGAAGGCAAGCCGATCGGCACGCCGGACGCCGGCACCTACTGGCGGGTGATCTCTGAGCATGGCGTGGTGGCGCTGTTCACCGCGCCGACCGCGTTCCGCGCCATCAAGGGGCAGGATCCCAAGGGCGAGTTCGTGCCGAAATACGACCTGTCGAAGTTCCGCACGCTGTTCCTTGCCGGCGAGCGCGCCGACCCGGAAACGATCAAATGGGCGGAGCAGAAGCTCGACCGTCCCGTCATCGACCATTGGTGGCAGACCGAGACCGGTTCGCCGATGACGATCAATCCGGCGGGGCTCGGGCTTTTGCCGGTGAAATACGGCTCGCCCGGCGTGCCGATGCCGGGCTACGACATTCGCATCCTCGACGATGCCGGCCACGAGGTGGCGCGCGGCACGCTCGGCAATGTCGTGGTCAAGCTGCCGCTGCCCGCCGGCTGCCTGCCGACGCTGTGGAACGCCGACGCCCGTTTCCGCCAGGCTTACCTCGAAGAGTTCCCCGGCTACTACAAGACGGCCGATGCCGGCATGATGGATGAGGACGGCTACCTCTATGTGATGGCCCGCACCGACGACATCATCAACGTCGCCGGCCACCGGCTCTCGACCGGCGCCATGGAAGAGGTGCTGGCGGCCCATCCCGATGTCGCCGAATGCGCGGTCATCGGCATTGCCGATGCCATGAAGGGCCAGGTGCCGCTCGGCTTCGTCGTGCTCAATGCCGGCGTGTCGCGCGATAGCGGCACGATCGAAAGTGAGGTTGTCGGGCTGGTGCGCGAGCGGATCGGCCCGGTTGCGGCCTTCAAGACCGTGGTGACGATCAAGCGGCTGCCCAAGACCCGCTCCGGCAAGATCCTGCGCGGCACGATGCAGAAAATCGCCGACAAGGAGGAATGGACCATGCCGGCGACGATCGACGATCCGGCGATCCTGGACGAGATCACGGCGGCGCTGAAAGGACGCGGCATCGGGGTGTAGTCGCCGGCAGACGATCGCGTTAAGGATCAATTTACCAATTTGTACCGCACTGCAATCGCTTATTGTGCAGCGCAGCAATAAACTTTAAAGTTTGCGTAGGGGGGCCATACCGGAGGCACGGCATGGCCCAGCACAAGACGACATTCGGCGGTGTCGACATACTGCGATTCCCGGCTGCCGTCATGGTGATGTTTCTGTCACTATCTGGCGGCTGTCGCGCTGATGGCATTGTCGCTGCGCCTCGACCTTTCCTGGCCCGGCTGGCGGCGGATCGGGCTGATGACCTCTATCTCATCCATGATGTCGTCGGCGCGGCCATGATCGCGGTAAGCTGGCTGATCGCGACCGAGGCCGAGCCGCGCATCCGGCTGCTCTTGGACCACTCGCTGTTCCGCTATCGGTTGAAGGCCGCCTGACGACGCGACTGCCGATCGCGCGCCGGTGTGGAATTGTTTGCATTCGGCATGATATCGAGGCGCAGATCAGTGCAAGTAGCCGAGCCTCAATCCGTGAATCTTTTCCAACGATCGAGACGCCCTCGACCCGCGCCACGCGAGCGCCTCGTCATGGACATGCGCGACATGGTCGTCTACGCAATCGGCGACGTGCATGGCTGCCACGACGAACTGCGCGCGCTGGAGCAAAAGATCCAGATCGATGCGCAGCGCTTCAGCGGTCGCAAGATCATCATCATGCTGGGCGACTATATCGACCGCGGGCCGCATTCGCGGCGCGTGATCGACCATCTGATGGCGCCGCCGCCGAAGGGCTTCCAGCGCATCTGCCTCGTGGGAAATCATGAAGTCGCGCTGCTCCTCTATCTGGACGGTCATCTCTCGCGCGAAACCTGGCTCGGCTATGGCGGCCGCGAAACCCTGTTCTCCTACGGCGTTGACCCTGACCGGCTGATGAGCCTCTACGGTTCGAGCGAGCAGGCGGATGCGCGCATACGCGAGGCCATTCCAGCCAGCCATGTCGACTTCCTGCGCACGCTGCCGGCGATGGTCTGCTCCGAGCATTTCGTCTTCGTGCATGCCGGCATCCGTCCCGGCGTCGCGCTCGAGGCGCAGGACGAGGGCGATCTGCTCAACATCCGCGAGGAGTTCTTCCAGGCGGCGCACCGTCTCGACCGCTGGGTGGTGCACGGACACACGATCGTGGATGTTCCGTCACTCGACGGACGCCGGCTCGACATCGACACCGGCGCCTTTCAAACGGGACGACTGACGGCGCTCAGGATCGTCGGCAAATACGGCCGGCTGCTGTCTTCGAGGGATTAGGACGGTTCACGCTCCTAGGCTGAACCGCCCCCGATCTCTGTCTTTCCGAACGGAACCACGCCTCAGGCGGCCTGCTTGGGACGCTGCTCCGATTTTTCCAGATAGTAGCTCGAATAGCGGTCGAAGAACCTTTCCGAGCCGCCGAGCGAGCCGTATTTCGCCAGCTTCTTCAGATCGACCTTGTTGAGCACTGCGCCGATCACCTTATTGGCGATATAAGGCTCGGATTCCAGCATCGAGCGCACCATGTTGCGGGGCGTGCGGCCCCATTCGGTGACCAGCACAAAGCCGTCAACCAGCGGTGCGAAGGCCTTGGCGTCGACGACGGGTCCGAGCGGCGGCAGATCGACGATGATGTATTCGAACGTCTCCTTGGCGTTTTCGATGAAGCGCCGCATGCCGGCCGAGCCCAGAAGCTCGCTGGTGTGCGAGAATTGGCCGCGCAGCACGGCGGGAATGATCGCCAGCTTGGTCTGGCGATCGACCTTGCCGACGGACTGCCAGCTCTGGCCGTTGACCACCGCTTCCATCAGGCCCTGCTCGGCCTCCATGCCGAGGCTGCGGCTCAGGCCCGGATTGCGCAGGTCGCCGTCGATGAGCAAGGTCTTGGCACCGTTGGCCGCGAGCAGGCCGGCGAGGTTCGCGGCCACCGTTGACTTGCCTTCCCCAGGCAGCACCGAAATGACGCCGATGACCCGGCTGCTGCGGTCTTCCATCACCACGTCGAAGGCGATCTTGGCGTTACGCAGCGTCTCGGCGAACATCGAGGCCGGGGCGTCGATGCTGACGCGCATGCGCGCCCGCCTCTCAGCCGCGGAGAGGCTGGCCACCTTGCCGTCGGCCGGCAGGTCGTCGGCTTTGGTATCCTTGGCTTTGCCGCCGCCGATCGTCGGCAGATAACCGAGGAATTTCAGGCCGACGCGGTCGCGAACGTCCTCGCCCGTCCTGAAGAAACGCTCGTTGAACTCGTTGAGGCCGCCGAAGCCGGCGCCAAGCATCAGGCCGAGCACCAGCGAGAGCGCCAGCACGCGCAAGGTGCGCGGGCTGGAGGCCGCGAGCGGCATCGTCGCGTCGGAAATGATGCGGACCTTGCCGACCGGGAAGGATTGCTGCTGCGAAGCTTCCTCATAGCGGCTGAGGAAGGTCTGATAGAGCGTGGTGAGCGCCTGTGCCTGCTGATCGAGCTCCTTGAGCTTCACCTGTGACTGGTTGTCGATCGAGCTCTTGCCGGCAGCGGTGGAAATCTTGTCGCGCAAAGCAGTTTCGCGCGCCTGCGCCACCTCGAAATCGTTGCGGTAGCTTTCGGTGAGCTGTTTCAACTGGTCGAAGATCTGCGCCGAGACATCGGCCTTTTCCTTGGCCAGCGCGACCGCTTGCGGGTGATCCTTGCCGAAATTCGTCTCGATGTCCTGCAGACGCTTGGCAATGGCCAGATAGCGGGTCTTGAGCGCGATGATGACCGAGCTGCTCGGCTGGTCGGCGCCGATGGCCGAATCGTTGAAGGCGCTTTCGGAACCGCTCTCGACGATCGCCTTGTATTGCTGATAGCGGGCGCTGGCTCTGGCGGTATCGGCCTGGGCGACGATGAGCTGTGCGTTGAGATCGGCGAGTTGCTTGTCGCTCAGGAGCTGGCCGTCACTGTTGGCAGACAATCCATGTTCGGCCCTGAACTTCTCGACGGCCAGGGCTGCCCGCTGAGAGCTCTCACGCAACTCCGTGAGCCGGCCCTGCAGCCACAAGGCCGCGCGCTCGGTGGCGTCGAAGCTGGCGTTGAGCTGGTCGGCCAGATAGGCGTCGGCGTAGGCCTTGGTGATGGCCGTGGCGAGTGCCGGATCTGTCGACTGATAACCGATGCTGATGACGTTGGCACGGCCGACGCGATCCGCCATCAACCCGGTCTGCAGCATGAGAACCGCGTAATCGTGGGTCGCGGTCTTGATCATGGCTTCGCGCGTCGCGGCGTCGACATTCTCGATACCGGGAAGCTCGTTTGCCGAGCTGCCGCGGAAATAGCCGACAACACTGCGCAGGAACCCCACACCCTTGGCCAAAGCCGACTGCGGCGGGCTCATGAAGTCCGGGTTTTGATCGAGCTTCAGCTTGTCGACCACCACAGACGCCAGCCGTGCGGAGTTGAGAACCTCTATCTGGCTGAGAATCGTCGCGTCCGTTTGTACCGTGGCGCTCGCAGCCGAGATGTCGTCGACGACCTTGTTCAGCCCTTCATCAATCAAAACGCTGGCGACCGCCGTATACTGCTTGGGCGTAGTCTGCAGATAGATGACGCCCAGGCACAGACCGATAATGGCGCAGACCGCCACCACCTTGGCCTGTCGGGCGGCCATGCCAAGCAGACGCTCGATATCGATGAAGTCTTCACCCTTTTCCGGATCGGTGCTGGGCAACGGCATCCTCTTGTCGAGGGGGAAGGTGGCATAGTTCATTTTCGGTCCAATTCCAGGTTGCAGGCGCTATCGGCCTTGGTAGATCGGCGTCGTGACCAGAAAAGACCGCGCAACGTTGCTGCCAGGATGCGCCGGGCCGGAAGGCCCGGGCGCTGGTGTGGCTGTCGCGCCATCGCGAAACCGCATATGCACCCGAAAGATGGGCATTATGCGGCCACTTCCCGGCGCTCATGCGACCGGACAAATTGCTGCAGCATCTCGAAGACAGGGCCCTTCATGTCGTCGCGTGCCAGGGCGAAGGCGATGGTGGCCTCGATGAAGCCCTCCTTGGAGCCGCAGTCGAACATGCGGCCGTCGAAAGGCCGGGCGTAGAAAGACTGGCTTTGGGCCAGCCGCACCATGGCGTCGGTGAGCTGGATTTCATTGCCGGCGCCGCGCTGCTGATTGCCGAGCAGGGCAAAGATCTCCGGCTGCAGAACGTAGCGACCATTGATGTAGAAATTCGACGGCGCATTGGCCGGCGCGGGTTTTTCGACCATCGCCGTCACTTCGAAGCCGGATGCCACGTCGGCGCCGCGGCCGACAATGCCGTATTTGCTGGTTTCGGCCGGGTCGCAGCGCTCGACGGCGATCACATTGCCGCCGGTCCGCTGATAGAGATCGACCGTCTCGGCGAGGCAGCCGCGCGCGCCGAAGGACACCATGTCGGGAAGCAGCAGCGCGAAAGGCTCATTGCCGATCACCTCGCGCGCGCACCATACGGCGTGGCCGAGGCCCTGCGGCGACTGCTGACGGATGAAGGAGGTGGCGCCGGCCTCCGGCAGCAGGCTTTCCAGCGCTTCGAGCTGCGCTTTCTTGCCGGTCTGCTCCAGCGTGCCGATCAGTTCAGGATGCAGGTCGAAATAGTCCTCGATGACCGCCTTGTTGCGGCCGGTGACGAAGACGATGTGCTCGATGCCGGCCTCGAACGCCTCGTCGACGGCATATTGCACGACAGGCTTGTCGACGACGGGCAGCATCTCCTTCGGCATCGACTTGGTCGCCGGCAGGAACCGCGTTCCGAGCCCCGCCACCGGGATGACTGCCTTCCTGACTTTCTGCATCTGCTCTTCCTTCTGAGAGAAAAGATTTCTACCTGTCGCCGGCTATCAAATCGCCCGCATGCTTCATCTCCCCACCCCCACGGCGAACTTGCGCCGCAAGCCTTCTGAGCCGAACCCCGATCGGCATCGACATATGCCCGATGGCGGCCGGATCCCTGAGCGCCGCGCCGATCGCCTTGAGCGGGGCGCGTGCCTTGATGTGCTGAACCAGGGACAGGAACGACGCCGCCTTGCGCAGGCTGCGGCCACGCTTGGCGAAAGCCGCCTTTGCGTCGCTGTCCATGGGATATGCCGCCGCGAACCTGGCATCGGCGCGCGTCATCGCCTCGACGTGATGCAGTTCGAGCACGCGCGAGATCGAGCCGGTGCGGATGTGGTAGGCATAACCGACGGTCGGCTCGACCACGCAACGGCCGCCGCTGGCCAGCGCGCTTGCGAGCAGAATGTAGTCCTCGCCGATGCGCAGCTTCTCGTCGTAGCGCAGCTTGTTGTCGTCGAGGAACCGGCGCTGGAAGATCGGCTTGAGATAGCCGAAATTGAAGCGCGATTCGAAGACCAGATTGCCGGCGATGTAGTCGGCCAACGAGATTTCGCGCAAGCCTTCGAGATAGCCGGCCGGGAACATGGTGTCATCGGGCGTGCCGTCCTCGCGCACGATCTGCACATTGTCGACCGCAATCTGGGCGCCCGCCGCTTCGGCGCGGGAGATCATCGTGGCCAGGCGGCCGGGAAGGACCGCGTCGTCGGAATCGAGCACCGCCACCCAGCGGCCGCGCGCCAGGTCGAGGCCGGCATTGCGGGCGCCGCCCGGACCGCGATTGGCGGGCAGCGCCACCACCTTGACGACATCTTGCGGATAAGCACGCGCCACATCCAGCGTGCCGTCGCTCGACTGGTCGTCGACGACGATGACCTCGACGGTCACGCCGAGTTGCGCGATCGCGCCGGCGATGGCGCGGTCGAGAGTCGCCTCGGCGTTGTAGGCGGCGATGACGAAGCTGACGTCAGGCTGCACGCTTGTTCCCTTGTTCTGGCGACGTGAGGCCGTATTGGCGGATTTCACGGACGCCGACCAAACCGCTGACGACACCAACGTGCATAATGCCGCGCAGCACGCTGCGGTTCCGCTGCACCGGGCTGATGGCGGTCAAAATAGCCATACCGAAGCAGTAGGCAGCCTTGGCCGAAGCGAGCCCGACCTGACCGGCGCGACGCAACCCGCCGGCGCCGTGTCCTATCAGGTGGCCATGCGTCTGGCCGAAGCGGAAGCGGCGGCGGCGCAGCCAGTCGAACGCGGCCCTGGCACGCGGCACGACCTCGTCGACGAAGGCTTGCGGAGCAAAGGCGATGCGGCCGCCGGCCTTGACCATAGCATCGAAGAACTCGGTGTCCTCGCCGCCGGTCTGGCCGCGCGCCAGGCTGAAGCGCCGGCCGCGAAGGCTCGCGTCGGCCATTTTGAGCAAGACGTTGCAGGTGTAGCCGGTACGGATCTCGCCGCGCACCCAGACCGGCAAGGTGGAATGGAAGTCGCCCTTCTGCATCCAGTCCGGCGCGTCGGGGCGGTAATGCGCCCGCACCGGACCGAGGACCGCCGCAGCGCCCGTGGCATCGGCCGCCGCCATCAATTCGACCAGCCAGCGGGGCGACGCCGTCTCGTCGTCATCGATGAAGGCAACGAAGTCCGACACGCTGGCGTCGAGACAGGCGTTGCGGGCAATCGAGATGTTGCGCGCCGGCGCGTGACGATAGCGGACCGGCAGCTTCAATTCCTCGGCCAATGCTTTCACCAGCTTCTGCGCGCCGGGCTCATCGTCATTGTCGGCAACGACGATGCCAATCTCGGCTCCCGCCGGCTTCTCCAGCGCGGCGACGGAGCGCAGCGTGTCGGCCAGCTCCGGCCGACGGAAAGTGCAGATGCAGATGTCGATCGAGCGCCCGGTCATCACGCCACCTTGCGCTGCAATCGAGACGCCAGAAGCTGCTGCCAGAAACCGGCCGACCAGCCGAAATGCATGACCATCGCCGAGACGCCGGCGAGCGCTATGCCTGCGTTGCGCTGGCGTATCGCCGTCACCAGGCCGTAACCGAGGCACACCGCCGCCCATAAGAGGAACGGCAGCGCCGCCAGCCAGTGGACGAAGGAAAACAGGGCGAGCAGCACCACGGGCGCAACCAGCAGCGGAATCATCTGCCGAACCTTCGGCACCATGCGGTGCTTCAGCACGTTCCTGGCGCGACCGCGACCATAGCCGAGATACTGGAAATAGAGACTCTTCAACGTCGAGCGCGGATAGTAGACCATCTGTGTCCTGCCGCTCATCCAGATGCGGTAGCCCGCCTGGCGGAGCCGGTAGTCGAGCTCGGCGTCCTCATTGTGGCTGAAGCTCTCGTCGTAACCGCCGACATGCCTGAAGGCGGCGATGCGCATCAGCGCGTGGTGGCCGTGGTCGACCCATTCGCCTTCGGACATGTGCCGGTGCTTCGAGCCGCCGGTGCCGAGCTTGGAATTCTGCGCCGCCGCGACCGCCTTCTGCACGGCCCCGGTGCCGGCGGTCAGCATCGAAACGACGACCGAATCAGCGCCGGTGGCGAGGGCTTCCTCCACCAGCCGGTCGCAGTAGTCGTCCGGATAGCCGCCATGCGCGTCGATGCGGATGAGGTAGTCGACGCCTTCGCCAAGGGCGGCCACCGCGAGATTGATGGCGGCGCTCTGGAGGCGCTTCGGATTGGCGAGCAGGATAACCCGGGGATCCTTCGCCACGATTTTTTCGACGATGGCTTGCGTGCCGTCGGTGCTGCCGCCGTCGGCGACGACGATGCGGCCGCCGAGCCGGGCCGCCGCGGGCCGCAATTGGTCGAGCAGGCCGCCGATATGGGCGGCCTCGTTGAGGCAGGGAATGACGATCAGGATCGATGAGGCGGACTGCGCCATCGGTTTTTGTTCGCCCTGTTGCGCCATCACGCGGCCGCCTGTGTCGCAAAAGCCGAAGGCATGGCGGCGAGGCCGCGCAGCTTGTCGACGAAGGCCGCGCAGTCGCTGCGGTCGTAGCTCCAGGTCTTCGGATTGCGCGCCGACACGCGCGACCTCAGGCCGCGATATTCATCTTGATCCATCCGGCTCAGCATCGCCTCGAGGCTTTCGGGCGTCGCTTCCGGCAGGAGCACGCCGATATCCCGCTGCTTCAGGAACCTGCCGGTTTCGGTGTCCGCCATGGAGATCGGCACGGCGCCGAAGCGGCAGCCTTCATAGAGGCGGTTGGGAAGCAGCCATTCGGAATTCTGGCCGGCCTCGAAAAAATCGATCGCCCAGGAGAAATGCACCTCACCGTAGATGGCTGCCATGTCCTCCGGATTGCGGTAGGGGCCGCGGAAGGAAAGCCACGGCTCGGCCTCGACGAAACCGTGAAAGTCCGGAAATTCGGACAGCGCCGGACGGCCCCTGAGCACGACTTCGAAACGGCCCGCCTGCCGGCGGGTGAAATCGGCCAGCAGCTCCAGCGAGCGGCGGCAGCGCAGCGCGCCGAACCAGCCGATACGCCAGGGCGGCGGCAACGGGCTGTCGTCCTCGACAGAATGCGCGGCGACGACGGATGCTGCCTCGAAATATTTGTTCTCTATCAGCTCGACAGGTGCGACGATCTGCCCGAAAGGCTCGAAGTAATTGGCGATGAAGGCCGGCGAGCTCGTCACCAGAAGCTTCACGTCGCGCGCGAGATGGCGTTCGGCGCCACGCAGCGTCCTGCCGACGAAGTCGTCGCGCAGCACCAGGCGGTGGATATCGAGGCATTCATAGACGATCGGCACGCTCGCCCCGAGCGCGCCGTTGGCGCGGCGGGCCAGCGCCAGCATTTCGAGGTTGCGCGCGATGATGAGATCAGGCTTGGGCACGGCGCCCAGCTTCGCGCCGATCGATATGGCTGCCTTGGCGACAGCGCCGATGCGCTGCGCGAATCGGCCGTCGCGCGTCGCGCCAAGGTCGACAGGCTCGATGCCTTCGATCTCGGCGACCGGGCTGGTGGTGCGGCGGAAGCCCGCCAGTGTAACCCTGGCGCCGCCTGCCTTGAGCATCTGTATTCTCCGGCGCACCGCCGGGTCGGATACGTCATGCACAAGGTACAAGACATGCAGCATGTAACTCGACCGCTGTTGGGCCCACCCATCGGGGATGCTAGTACAGCTTTTGCTGCATCGCAACAATTTTGGTGCGGCGTAGCAAGCGCCCGCACATTTTTTGTTGCACTGCAAAAATCATAAGCTACTCTCAGCCTGCTTGGCGTCGATCCGGATTTCGCGTTGGCTATCAGCGCGGAGCAGCACGCCAGATCGCGACGCGGATCGCGTGGCAGCACTCCGGCAAACATGCCGTTTAACCGCTGTGGCCTGGCCACGGACGCGAAACGAGGTTCCCCATGAAAGTCGTGATCGAAAACACAGTGTGTCTGAACACTGGCGATGCCGCGATCCTTTTGGCTATCCGCCATATTCTCAGATCGATCGTCGGCGGCGATGTGCAGTTCCTGGTTTTCGACAGTCAGCCCGACGTCGCGGCCAGGCTTTACCCGAAGAAAGATTACCCGGATCTCGAATTCCACAAGCTGCTGTCGGAATCCCTGTTCAGGGATCAGCATGGCGGCGGGATAAAGGGCCGGCTCAAGTCGATCTACAATCGGGGAGTCTTGCGCGCCTTGCGCCGCTTTGCCCAAAACGGCGCCAGCAGCGTGTTCTTCAGCAGAAGCGACCGCCACGGCCTTGAGGCCTATGCGAGCGCCGACCTGGTGGTCACGACAGGCGGAACCTATCTCGTCGAGAACTACGATCTTGAAAAGCGGCTCAATCAATTCCGCATCGATGCGATCTTGGGCAAGGACCCGATCTTCTTCACGCAATCGCTCGGCCCGTTCAAGAAAAGCTACAATCGCCAGGAGCTAGGTCCGATCTTCGATCGGGCTCCGCTCATCCTGCTGCGTGACGAGCGATCCAGAAATCACATACTGGATCTGGTGAAAGACCCCGGCAAATGCCATGTGGTCGCCGATGCCGTCTTTGCCCTGGCTGATACCGACAGGATCAAGAAACATCTCGGCAGCGCACCGGCGCCGACGGGCCGTGTCGCTATTTCCGTCCGCCACTGGAGCTTCGTCAGCGACGGTGAGGATGGCATGCGCCGCTATCTCGATTCGATCCGGGAGATCGCCACAATTCTTGTCAGGGACCACGGCAAGCAGGTGACCTTCATCTCAACCTGCCAGGGTGTGCCGGAATATGCCCATGACGACGCCAGGACTGCGCGGGCGATCGTGGCCGAACTCGATCCGGAAATCGCCGAACACGTCAATGTCGACGCCGCATTTCATACGCCCGACCAATTGATGGCGCTGGTGAAGGATTGCGACTTCGTCGTCGCCACGCGCATGCATATGATGATCATGTCGCTTTGCGTCGGCACACCGGTGCTGCCGATCGCCTATGAATTCAAAACCAAGGAAGTCGCCAAGCGCATCGGTGTCGACGACCTTCTGCTCGACATTGATACCGTAACGCCGTCGGAAGCAGCCGAAAAACTCGGCAGATTCAACGCCAGTCTTGACCACTATCGCCGGGCGAGCCTCGAGGCCGTGCTGGAAGAGCATGCGTCGGCAATGTCGGCAACCAGGCCGTTGTCCTCCTTGATAGGCAACCGCTCACCCAATGTTGCTGGCGACGTTGGCAAGAGTGGCGAACAACGCCTTGCGCGACTGCGGAACAGCAAGCATGAGGGCCAAGGCGAACCCGTAGTTTAGGACGACCGCCACAAGGATCGTGAGCAGGTCCGACTGATTGGTCAGCAACGCCGGCAGCGACAGATATGAGAGCCAGGCGAGCAGGGACGAGACGATGAAGAGCCCCTGTATACCCAGAAAATCGCCGGCGGTCACCGGGCCGACACGATGGATGAGGGCGGCAAGCACCGGGATACGCAGCACGTAGCCGCTGATGGCATAGGCCGCCGCGACGCCGATGGCACCCCAATGCAGGCCGACGATGAAGGAGGCGACGGTCGTCAAAGACGAATAGATGCCCCAATGAAACATCGTCTTCGTCTTGCCCTGGCAGATGAATATCCACCCCGTGGTGCTCGATACGGACTGCATCAGGCCGGCGATGCCCAGCCAGGCGAAAATCGGCGCCACGGCCATCCAACGCTCGCCGAAGAGAAGCCTGACCACCTGCTCCGAAGTCAGTGTCAAAGTCGCAATGCCGGGCATGGTGATGACGGCCAGCAGCCAGTTTGTCCGGACATAGATGTCTCGAAATCGTTGCTTGTCCTCATGGATGCGGCTGAGCAGCGGCACCATGATACGCGTCAGCGGCTGGTTGATGTTCTGCAGCGGAAACAGCAGAAGCTTGTAGGCGCGATCATAGTAGCCCAGCTCGACCGCGCCGGAATATTTTCCGATGAGGATGTTGTCGAGGTTGCGAGACAGAAAATTGACAAGGTTGAAGCCCGTAAGGTTCGCCCCGAACCTGAATATGTCGGCGTCGACCTTCAGATTCGGCCAAGACGGCGTCCAGCGCGTCACCAACCAGCCGGCAACCAGCGCTACGACAGCTGACACAGCTGGACCCAAAACCAGAGACCAATAGCCAAGCCCTAAATACGCCGCGGTTGCGGTGGCGAGCAGCCCTACGGCCGCGGTGATTGCGTCGTTGAACGCAAGCTGGCCGAATTGCAGATGGCGGTTCATCAGGGCAAGCGGCACCGCGGCAAGACTGCCAAAAAGCAGCGGCACGGCGGAAGCAAGTGTTATCCCCCACATTCGCTGATCGCCGTAGAAAGCGGCAATGGCGGGGGCCAGGCAAGCCACGACCGCCCCGGCGCACAGGCCGACAACCGCGCTCAGCCAGAAGACTTGGTTGAGTTGCCGTTGATCGATCTCCTTGCGCTGGATGACCGCCTGCTGGAGGCCCAGATCCTGAAGCAGGCCGACGAAGGCCACGATCGGCCCCACGGAAGCCACCAGACCGAAATCCTCGGGGACGAGCAGCCGGGCAAGGATGACGACCGAAAGGAACTGGATCGCTATCTTGAAGCCTTGCGCGCCGGCCGTGACCAGCCCGCCGCGCAGGGCAACGCGACCAAATTGCGGGGGCGGCGGATTGGCATTCATGTGACGGATCCGGTCTCCCCTAGCCCCGCGACGATCTGCGCAAAGCGTTCATTCAAGCTATCGGCATTGAAATCCGCCTCGACCTTCCTTCGAGCGGCAAGCGCTATCGGCTCGCACAGGCCCGGGTTCTCGGCGATCCAGGTGAGTTTGCCGGCAAGCGCGGCGACGTCCCGTTCGGGCACGAGGAAGCCTGTCTTGCGATCCTCGATCAGCTCCGGAATCCCCGAATGGTAGGTGCTGACAGCGATCAAGCCGCCGGCCATCGCCTCCATGAGCGCAACCGGTATTCCTTCCAGATCGCCGTCTCGCCCGGCGACGCTTGGCAGCAGGAAGACATGGGCGTCGCGCAGGCGCTGCTTCACCTCGCCGTGCGGACGCGGTCCGAGGAAGGTCACCCTGTCGGCAATGCCGAGGTCGACGGCTGTAAGCTTCAATTCCTCCAGCAATTCCCCGCCGCCGATCACCGAATAGGTCCAATCGCGGTGCGGCAGGCTAGCGAGGGCGCGAAGCGCATATTCGGTCCCCTTTTTCTCGGTCAGCCGGCAGACCGAGATGAAAGACAGCGTACGTCCCTGCCAGGAACGCCAGCGATATTCGATCTCGCTTGGGCGAATGCCCATGTGGTGAACCGCGACTTGTGCCGGCGCGGCACCGGCATCGATCAGGGCCTGACGGAAGAATGCGTTCACAGGGAGCTGGAGAGCCCCTTGTTCGAAAACGGGCCTGTACTGGTCCAGGGTGCCGTCATGCAACGGCCTGCCGACATCGGTGCCATGGAATATGGTCACCAAAGGCGCGGAAATCCTGCGCCGCTTCAAGACGCGGGCGACGCGCAGGCCGTTATGGCCAAAATGCGCCACGATCACATCGACGTTTCGCAGCTTTTGTGCGTTGGCCAGGTCGATAAAGGTCGAAAGCTTGTCCCAAAATCTGCCGGACCATTTCCGGAGCAGTGAGCGGTAGCGATTCAGGCCACCCCACCAGGAAACGACAGGGCCGGGCAATGTCTGCCAACGTGCATCGTCCACATTGCTATCCTTGCCAAAAGCCATCTCGTTGCAGACGACGCTGACTTTCATTCCCCTTTCAAGGCATCCGGCAATCTGATCGAGCACGAATGTCTCAGACAAAGTGGGAAATTTATCGACTACGAAGCAAATCCTCATCGGCAGGATGTTCTCGCCCAAATCAGGCTGGAAACGTCGCCGGCAGGGCCTGACGCATGCGGCATGAACTTTGACTCCTGTCGGCGCAACCTATTGCAGGTTCTGCCGCATCGCAACATTTTTGGTGCAGTGCAGCAAACGGTTCCCCCTCCTTGCTTGCAAGCTACGCAGCGTGGCGGACGCCCTGCCGAGCCGCTCTTTCGAGCAGATCGAGAAACACCACCAATTGCCGCGCGGGATCGAGCTCCGGGCGCTTGGAGAAGGCCAGAGCCGAGGCCGAAAGCCGCTCGTATTCCTGGCGATCATTCCACAGGCGCGTCACCGCCGACGCCCAGTCGGTAAGCGGGGCGTCGTAGTCGAGCACCACGCCGCCGGGACCGATGGCTTCGGGCAGGCCGCCGCGCCTCGAGCCCACGACAGGGATGCCGCTGCAATGCGCCTCGGACGCGACGCGGCCCCAGGCTTCCTCCCATTTGCTCGGGGCAAGCAGGATCCTGGTGCGGCCATAGACCGTCTTCATGTCGTCGGTGCGGTTTTCCAGCGTGACGTTCGAGAGCGGCGCGATGGTCTTTTCGATGCGGGCACGATGCTCGTCCTCCAGTTTCCAGCTCTCCACGAACAGGAAGGGAATCTCCGGGCAGGCGGCCGCAATCCTCACCGCCAGATCGAACCCCTTCTCCTCATAGGGATTGATCATGGTGACGAATTCGCCGGTCGTATGCGTGCAGTAGAGCGCGTCGTTGATGGTCGGCGGAAGAACGGTGGACTCGATGCCGAATTTTTCCTTGTAGGTGCGCGCCGTGAATTCCGAATTGGCGATGTACAAAGCCGAATTGAGTTCGCGCGGATCGCCGGCGAGCTCGTGAAATTCGACATTATGCAGATAGACGACCAGCGGCACGCCTTCGGCAAGAAGCGCCTTTCCGAGCAGGACGGATTTGTGGCACTGCACGACCGCGACGTCCGGTGTGGTCTTCTCGACGGCGAAGCCGGCCGCCTCCCAGGGGAACCAGGCGCGCATCACCGGGTAGCCGGGGAAATTGTCGACAACCGCGGGCTGCCGCAGCAGCTTCATCTTGGCACGCGCCTTGAGGCCGAACATGCCGTCGCCGAACAGCGAGGCGAGGACCGACGCCTGATGGCCGTGCTCGATCAGCTGTTCGACCAGGTGATGCGTGTTGGATTGCACGCCGCCGGTGAACTCGGGAATGTACCCGTTGCCGCTTGCAAAAAGCACTTTCATCGTTCTGCTCCTAATTCGGCCCGGGCGAGTATCCGAAAGCCACGGCTCATCAGCTTGCGCCGCGCGCCAAGGAAAGCTTCGACGTCATCGCCCGACACAGCCGGCCGAGCGAAGCGGAAAGCGACAGCGCCGAATACTCCCGCAACAATTTCGAAGCCGGGATCACCTTTCCCGCCTTCAGGTCCCGCGCCAGATAATGCGGGAAGGAATGCATGTATTCCCTGACGATGTCGGCCTTCAGCGGTCCCGACCTCCAGGCCTTCACCGCCGAGACGAATTCGTCGGCCGGGGCGGATGCCAAACCTGTATCGTAGGCTTCGAACGTACGCCGCACGATGGCGCGTTCCTTGTCGCTGAGCGACGTCTTTCCGGCTCGTTCGGCAAGCAGGGCGTAGCGGCGGATGTCCTCGGCCGCGTGATGCCACAAACCCTTCCTGGCCATGATGCTCGATCGCTGCAGCAGCGCCTGCATCTCGAGATCGGCCGTCCTCGGCAAGGCTTGCTCCGAGCGATCGAGATACTCATGCAGATCGACCGACTTGTAGACCTCTTCCATGATCGCCCGGTCGTACGCGCCCCAGGCCTTGATCCGGTCGGTGTAGGAAATGACCACCTTGGTGCTGCCGCGGACCATGTCGTGCTGGCGCTGGAAGAACATCAAGCCGTCGACCCTGACGCCCTTAAACCGGCGCGCAAGCCTCAACATCATCTCGTAGTCCTGCGACCGGACCAGGGTCTCGTTGAAGCCACCCACCTCGTCGTAGCATTTGCGGCGCACCAGGAGACCCGGCTGGTGGACGTGACAATATTCGAGATGCGACGGGAAGAAATTGTCCTGGCTGACATGGCCGAAGGCGACGATCTCGTAATCCTGCTCCTCGATCTGGGCCGAACGCTGGAAACGCGCATATTCGCCGAATGCGAAATCGGCGGCCGGCTCGCGCTCGAAGGCGGCGAGAAACCGCTCAAGCGCCGTCGGGTGCGCGACATCGTCGTCATCGAATATCCAGACGAAATCTCCTGTGCAGCGCTTCAGGGCAAAATTCAGCGCCGTCGATTTCCCGCCATTCTCTTTGCGGTGGTATTCCACCGGCGCCGGGAAAGAGGCCGCCACCGCGCCGGTATCGTCCGTCGAGCCGTCGTCCACGATCAGGATCTGATCCGGCACCACGGTCTGCCGCAGCAGGCTGCCGATGGATTCGGGCAGGAATTTTTGCCGGTTGAAGGTGGGGACGATGACGGTGACCGTCGGTTTGCGCTGCGCAGCCATTGATGACCTCATACTATTGCCGATGCTCCGTTCGCCGGCATGAATCCACAGCCATGGCGACGGCCATTGTCCTTGAGGCAATCAGCTGTCATGCCGCCATCCTGCCGATCGAGAAGTATTCGATGCCGTAGCGCGCGATCACCTTGGGATCGTAGAGATTGCGGC